>JAFTPY010000229.1 GCA_017463035.1 Lachnospiraceae bacterium | reverse complement strand
TTCTTGTTTTTTCGCCGATTATGCTGGTAACTGCGATTGCGATTAAACTGGAATCGAAGGGACCGGTGATTTTTAAGCAGAAAAGAGCAGGAATTAACGGCCGGATTTTCAAAATGTATAAGTTCCGCAGTATGTGTGTGGATGCCGAGGCATTAAAGGCAAAGCTGCAGGAGCAGAACGAAGTAAAAGACGGCATGATGTTTAAGATAAAGGACGACCCGCGTATTACAAAGGTGGGTAAGTTTATCCGGAAAACCAGTATCGATGAGTTACCGCAGTTTTTTAATGTTTTATTCGGCGATATGAGTTTGGTGGGAACCAGACCGCCGACATTGGATGAGGTAGAGAAGTATGAACGCTCTCATTGGCGCAGAATGAGTATTAAGCCGGGAATTACCGGAATGTGGCAGGTGAGTGGCCGCAGTCAGATTACGGATTTTGATCAGATTGTGGAGTTGGATACGGAGTATATCGACCATTGGAGCATTTGGCTTGATTTTAAGATTATGATTAAAACGGTTTTATCTTTGTTACAGAGAAAAGGTGCATATTAGTTTCTTGGGTTGCCGCGGTTACGGCAACCCTTCTTTTTTGCAGGCCGGTGCCGCCAGCATGAAGTATACTGAGATTTTATGAAAAATAAATAAATTAAATGACAAGGCGGAGATGCGGTTAAAAAAATCAAAAAACACAAAAAAATCATATAAGTTATAGTTGTTTTTGAGTGTAGTTTACTATATAATTATATTAATATCAGTTACAAAGGAGTGAACCGTTATGAAGCACGTAAGAAAAGCAAAAGAACCGAAGGTTGTGACCTCGAAAGTGGCTGTTAAGAAGGAAACGGGACGGGGACATATTCAAAAGGAGATTCTCGTTCAAATCGGAAAGATTGTAATCAGTTTTCTGGTTGTACTGGCAGTGGTAATCGGTATTATGCTTACCGGCATTGTGAATGATGCCAATAAGACCGAAATTCAGCTTCGTTCCGAGGTGGCATCCTGGGAGGTTTCGGATTTCTTCCAACCGTATCTCGGTGTGGTGGAGAATATGGCCATGAATCCGCAGGCGCAGCAGGTTTTAACGGATACTGTGGAAGGAAAAAACATAAAGAGACAGAAGGACTATGCAACGACGGAGAGGTTTTTATATAACCTTGCAAAAGGAGAGGATAATCCGGTGGATGCCGCATGGCTGGTGGATTTGGATTCCAAGTCTATTATGATGTCCAGCGGCTATACTTCCAGCGGAGAGTTTGAGTGCACACAGTATGAGTGGTACAGCTGTGTGGACAAGGGAGAAACGGTTTATTCCGAACCGTACATTTCTTTTACAACCGAGGTGCCGGTCATCAGTCTTGCCTGTCCGGTATACAGTGATGATGATACACCGGTATTGCTGGGTATTGCAGGCGTTGATGTAAAGCTTTCAAAGGTAGCTGAGGTAATGCAGCATCACACCATCGGTAAGTCCGGATTTTCTATTTTGATTTCCGGTACGGGTGTGGTTGCTTATGCACCGACAGAAGATATTATTTTAAAGAATATGAGCGATTTGGAAGTGAATCCGGAATCGATTGAAGCAGTTCTGTCCCAGACGGCACAGTCCATGAAGATAAAGTTCGGTTCCGGCAGCGAATTCGGACACTTCGCTAAGGTGGGTACCAGCGGTTATATGGTTCTCAGTGTAATGCCGATGGGTGAGTTTTATCAATCCACGATTTTATGCATTGCAATGCTGGGTGTGTTGAATATTGCGGCGTGTGTGATTATCTATTTCGGTATCAAAAAGGTAGCGCAGAAGATTACCAAGCCGGTAGAGGAGTTAAAGGATATCGCGCAGAAGCTGGCAGACGGTAACCTGGATGTGGAGCTTTCCGTAACTGCCAACAACGAAATCGGTGAGCTGGCATATTATATCGGCAAGACAGTGGAACGTTTGAAAGAGTACATCGTATACATTGATGAAGTGGCGGCTGTGCTTGATAATGTGGCGAACGGTGATTTACGAATCGAGTTAAAGAATGAGTATGTAGGCGAGTTCGCTAAGTTAAAGGATGCGTTGTTTGAAATTTCCCGCGGATTGACCGAAGTGCTCAGCGGTATTAATGAAAGTGCAGGTCAGGTATTAAACGGTTCCAATGAACTGGCAAATGTTTCCCAGGCACTGGCAGAGGGAGCTACCATGCAGACAATGGCAGTAGAAACGCTGCTTACCACCACCAATAAGATTGCCGAAGAGGTAGAAGAGAATCGTGCAAAGGCAGAGGAATCTGCGGAAGAAACCGTTCGCGTGACCGGAAAGATGGAAGAAAATCAGGAAATGATGAACCGTATGGCGGCTGCCATGGACAAGATTCAGACCACATCTCAGGAGGTTGTGGGTATTATTCAGGCAATCGAACAGATTGCGGATCAGACCAATCTTTTGGCACTGAATGCTTCCATTGAGGCGGCAAGAGCCGGGGAAGCAGGACGGGGCTTTGCGGTAGTTGCGGATGAAATCGGTAAGCTGGCGGATGAAAGTTCCAAGGCTGCCAACAATACCAGAGCGCTTATTCAGGTTTCCCTGGATGAGATTGCAAGAGGTAACGAGATGGCGGGCGAAGTAAAGGCTTCCCTTCAGGATGCGGTGGTTGCCTTTGAAAAGGTGAGAGAGATGATTACCCAAACTGCGAATATGGCGGTAGAACAGGCCGAGGATATGAAGCAGGTGCGTAAGGGTGTGGAAGAAATCAATCAGGGTATTTCCGAGAATTCCGCCATTGCGGAAGAGGCTTCCGCGACCTCTCAGGAGCTGGAAACCCAGGCCGCAAATCTGAATGAGTTAATCGGAAACTTTAAGTATTAGAATTGTGGGGATGATATATGATTAAAATTTCGTTAGACCAAAATTGGATAATGAAGGACAGAAGCTGGGATAATTATATCCCGGCTTCTGTGCCCGGTGACCTTTATACGGATCTTTTAAATGCCGGTAGAATCGAAGATCCGTATTACAGAGACAATGAGCTGGAAGCGTTAAAACTTGCGGAGCATGAGTATGAATACCGGACGACTTTTTCGGCGGATGAGACTGTTCTTAAACGGGACAGAGTGTTACTGCGTTTTGAGGGAATCGATACGTTGGCGGACCTTTTTCTGAACGGAAGTTTCATCGGTTCTGTATATAACATGCACAGAACCTGGGAATTCGATGTTAAGACGCTGTTGAAGAAGGGGGAGAATGTGCTGAGTGCGGTGTTTCATTCTCCTACGGAGTATATTCGGGAAAAGTATGCGCAGAAGCGCTTGGACGGTACCTCTGATGCTATGCGGGGCTTTCCGTATTTGAGAAAGGCTCATTGCATGTTCGGTTGGGATTGGGGGCCGAGACTTCCGGGTGCGGGTTTTTGGCGGCCGGTATCTTTGGTGGCGTATGATGTGGCCAGAATCGACAGTGCCTATATTACCCAGCGGCATGAATGCGGCAGAGTGGAATTGGATACCCGGGTAGAGTTACAGTCCGCGTCGGCGGAATGCTTCCGGTTCGGGGAAGATAATAACGGACTGCTTTTAAAGGCAGAGCCGGTTTTAAACGAACTCACCGTGAAGACGGAGGTGACGGATCCGGAAGGAACGGTTGTGGCAACCGGGGACGGAAAAGTATCACTTTGTATCGAACATCCGCAGCTTTGGTGGCCGGCGGGCTTCGGTGACCAGCCGCTTTATACGGTAAAGGTTTCTTTGTTATACAAAAATGAAGTGCTGGATACCTGGGAACGGCGGATCGGTCTTCGTACCATGACCGTATCCACGGAAAAGGATTCCTATGGCGAAAAGTTTGCCCATAAGGTAAACGGTGTGGAAATTTTTGCCATGGGAGGAGACTATATACCGGAGGATAATCTGATTGCCCGGACGAGTCCGGAACGGACCAGGCGCCTTTTGGAGGATGCCAAGGCGGCGAATTTTAACAGCATCCGTGTCTGGGGAGGAGGATATTACCCGGAGGATTGGTTTTATGATGCCTGCGACGAATTGGGTCTCATTGTATGGCAGGATTTTATGTTTGCCTGTGCGGTGTACGATTTGTCGGAGGAGTTCGAAGAGAATATTATTGCGGAACTAAAGGATAACGTAAAACGCCTGCGCCATCATGCATCTTTGGGCTTATGGTGCGGCAATAACGAAATGGAGCTTTTCGTAAAACAGGGAGAATGGGTAAATTCTCCGAAGGAACAAAGCGATTATGTTAAGATGTATGAATACATCTTCCCAAAACTGTTGAAAGAATATGATCCGGAGACTTTTTATTGGCCGGCCAGTCCGTCCAGCGGCGGCTGCTTTGACGAGCCGAACGACGAGAACCGGGGCGATGTGCATTATTGGGAGGTTTGGCACGGAAACAAGCCGATTACCGAGTATCGGAAGTTTTATTTCCGGTATTTGTCCGAGTTCGGCTTTCAGGCTTTTCCGTCGGTAAAAACCATTGAAAGCTTTACCCTTCAGGAGGATCGGAATATATATTCTTATGTAATGGAAAAACATCAGAGAAATGCTTCTGCCAACGGAAAAATTTCCAGCTACATGGCTCAGACCTATCTGTATCCGACGTCTTTTGACCGGATTGTTTACGCATCACAGCTGCTACAGGCTCAGGCCATCCGGTACGGCGTAGAACATTTCCGTCGTTGGAGAGGACGTTGCATGGGTACGGTTATCTGGCAGTTAAACGATTGCTGGCCGGTGGCAAGCTGGTCTTCTGTGGACTATTACGGCAGGTGGAAGGCTCTTCATTATTATGCGAAACGCTTCTTTGCACCGGTGCTTTTGTCCTGTGAGGAGGAAGGAATTCTGACCCAGGATACGAATCCGAATGCGGAGCCGTACGAGGTGATTAAGTCCGTTCGTTTCAATGTCAGCAACGAGACTATGCGGGACAGAGATGTGACGGTGGAATGGCAGCTTCGGGATGCCGGGGGAATGGTGAAGGAGTGCGGAGAGACAGAGGTACACGTACCGGCGCTTTCTGCGGTTTGGTTGGATAAGGTGCCGCTTCCGCAGGCAGAGCTTTACAGCGACCATGTGTCCTATACGCTGAAAGAGAGCGGAACGGTTATCGGTGAAGGCAGCGTCATATTCTGTCAGCCGAAATACTATAAGTTTATAAATCCGCAGCTTATGGTCCGGGTAGAAGGGGATGAGCTGGTGGTGACGGCGGCAGCCTATGCAAAGGATGTGGAGCTGTTAAACGAAAACGAGGACTGGGTGCTTTCGGACAATTATTTCGATATGGAGCCGGGCGTGCGCAGAATTAAAATCTTAAGGGGAAGTGCAGAAAAGGTACGTATTCGCAGTGCTTATGATATTCGTTAGCCGGATGATTCAGGGAGGTACCTTTATGCAATACTTTCTTTGAGAAGAGAAGTTTACGGAAACGGGGCAGAAAAATGAACGAATATAATTTAAAATATCAAATCGATACAGCAGAAAATCGTGCTTTTTTAAAAGAACTGAGGGAAGAACTGCTTTCCTTCGGACAAGGGTTTCCTTCGCCGGGAGGCGGTTCCTACTACTTAGGGGATGACGGTACGCCGTGGAAGTCACGAAGCAGAGAAACCTGGATTACAAGCCGGATGGCTCATGTATACAGTATGGGTGCGTTGCTGGGATATGAAGGAAGCATCGCATTGGCGGAAGCTGCGATAAAAGGTCTGACGGGAGAATTGCATGACAAAGAAAACGGCGGCTGGTACGCGGGACTGACCTGCGACGGAGAACCGTTGCCCAATAAGCAGTGCTATGCCCATGCCTTTGTAATTTTGGCGGCAGCCTCGGCATATCTGGCAGGAAGTAAAGCGGCGGAGCAGCTTTTAACGGAGGCACTCCGGTTATACGACGAACGATTCTGGAATGAGGAAGAGGGTCTGTCCTGTGATACCTGGAATACAGAGTTTACGGTGCTTGACGATTACCGTGGACTGAATGCCAATATGCATACGGTAGAGGCTTTTCTTGCGGTAGCGGATGTACTGTCGGATGAAAAGTACCGGGTACGGGCCGGAAGAATTATTGACCGTGTGCTTGGTTGGGCAAAGGAGAATGACTGGCGTATTCCGGAGCATTTTACGAAGGACTGGGTACCGGATTTGGACTGCAACAAAGAAAAACCGGATGATCCTTTTAAGCCTTACGGAGCAACGCCGGGGCACGGCATCGAATGGGCGAGACTGATTACCCAATGGGCGCTTTCGACTTATAAGGATGACGCGGATGCGCGGAAGAAATATAGTAATGCGGCGGAATGTCTGTATAACCGGGCAATCGAAGATGCCTGGAACAGAGACGGAGCCCCGGGGCTTGTGTATACCACGGACTGGGAAGGGAAACCGGTAGTGCATGACCGCATGCATTGGACGCTGGCGGAGGCAATTAATACGTCGGCGGTGCTTTACCGGGTGACCGGGAAGGAGAAATATGCATCGGAGTATGCGGAGTTTATGCGGTATCTTGACGAGAAGGTCCGGGATAAAACGAACGGCTCCTGGTTCCATCAGATGGATAAAGAGAATCGCGTCATCGGAACGGTATGGCCGGGTAAGTCCGATTTGTATCACGCCTTTCAGGCTACACTGATACCTTACGGACCGGCGGATGTGTCGGTTGCGCCGGCGGTAAAGCAAATGACGGGGGACTGGTATGATTAAAGTATTTTTGGTGGAAGATGAATTTGTGGTGCGCGAGGGTATCAAAAAAACCATTGATTGGGAAGCCCACGGGTATGAGTTTTGCGGAGAAGCGGGAGACGGAGAACTGGCGTTTCCGCTGATTCAGAAGCTGAAACCGGATATTGTGATTACGGATATTAAAATGCCTTTTATGGACGGATTGGCGTTGAGTAAGCTCATTAAAAAGGAAATGCCTTGGATTGAAATCATGATTTTATCCGGGTTTGAGGAGTTTGAGTACGCGAAAGAAGGCATTAAGCTGGGAATCGCACAGTATCTTACAAAGCCGATTAACGGAACCGATTTGTTAAGGGAAATTGATGCGGTTGCCGAGAAAATCAGAGAAAAGGCAAGAGAGCGTGCCATTCGTGAAAAATACATAAAAGAAATGAAGGAAGGCTATGCAAAGGAACGTAAGGATCTGTTTCATGATCTGGTGACCGGTTCCAAGAGCATGGCGGAATTGCTGGAACATGCCGGAAAGCTTGAAATCGACCTGTCGGCAATCTGGTATAATATCCTTTTGTTTAAGATGCAGCCGGTAAAACAGGGACACGATGAGTATTCCAACCGATTGATTGAAATTGAAAAACAGATAGCGGAGCTGGCGGAAAGCAGGGAACTGCTGTTATTCCAAAGAGAACTGGAGGGTGTGGCTTTCTTGTTCCGGGCAGACTCGGAAGAGGAGTTAAAAGAAAAGCAAACGGACCTTATTAACGAGTTGGAGCATTTGCTGGCGGATGATAAAGAAATCCGGTACTTCGGCGGAGTCGGAGTCGCAGTAAACCGTATGAGTGAATTGCCCTTGTGCTTTGAAAAGGCCAGCCATGTGTTTGCACACCGCTATTTTGTAAAGGAAAGTGTAGTTTTACAGCCGGAGGAAGCCGAGGATTCACTGGCGGTTCCGCGAGAAGATTTCAGCCTGAGCGAGGTGAATCCGAAGCATATGGATCGCAGTAAAATACGGGATTTCCTGAAAATGGGACAAAAGGAAGAAGTCATTTATTTTGTGGAAGAGTTTTTTAAAGCAATGGGAAGCGGAGCGTTAAGCTCAACTATTTTCCGGCAGTATGTGATTATGGATGTATATTTCTGTGTGACGGAATTTTTGGAAGAGTTACAGATACCGAGGGATAAAATAGATGTTCCCGATGTTTCGGCAGAGTCCATGCAAAGTGAGAAGAGTATGGTGGCATATGTGGTCGAAATTATGAAGAGTGCCCTTGAATTGAGGGAAAATGCGGCATCGAACCGTTATCGCAATGTTTTGGATGAGGTCATCGGTTATATCGAGAAGCATTATGCGGAGGAGGAGCTTTCGTTGAATGTTCTGGCTTCTCACGTGAACTTTTCACCGAATCATCTGAGCATGATTTTCAGTCAGCAGACAGGAAAGAGTTTTATTAAATATCTTACGGAATACCGGATGCAGAAGGCAAAGGAATTACTTCGCTGTACCGGAAAAAGAAGCAGTGAAATCAGTGTCGAAGTGGGATACAAGGATGCGCATTATTTCTCGTATTTGTTTAAGAAAACACAGGGAATGACACCGACGCAATATCGCGGCGGAAAGAACGCGGAAGGAGACGAATAGGTGAGAAAAAAACTGAAGCGGATTTATGACAATTCTACGTTTGCTACCAAAATCAGGTATTCTTACCTGTTGCTTTTGGTGCCGCTGGTATTGATTTTGTGTTTCTGTTTTTATCACTTGTGGGATATTAATCATAACTATGAGAGCATGCTGAACTCTACGGTGGTGGCCGGGGAGTTTAGTTTGGATTTTAAGAAGGATTTTGATTACGAAACTTATTTGGTGATTGTGGAAAACAAAACGCCGGAGGAGTCGAATCTGGACTCTATGTTGCGGGAAGCAAACCGGATTGTGGAGGGGTTGGAACGACTCACAACTTCGGAAGAAAACAAGAACCGGTTGAAAAGTGTAAAGCGCTATTTGGATAATCTGGAAATATACAAGCAGCGAATCGAGGACAACCTTGCGGAAGGAAACCGTTATGAGGACAACCTGCGAATCTGGGAAAACGATGTGCAGATTGTTACGGCCCTGATACAGGAGAGTGTTTCCCAGTACAGTCATTATGAGGTAAAGGAACTGCAGAAATCCCACGAAGAACAGCAACTTTTTTTTGAGGAGATGGTAAAGTATCTGCTCATAGCCTTTGGGACGATTTTCCTGCTTTTACTGTTTCTTTCCTATTTTATACCGCTCAGTATTACCCGACCGATTTTGCGTCTGGAAAAGGTGACAAAGCAGGTGGCAGAGGGGGATTTGTCGGTTCGCTCGGATGTGGAAAACGGTGTGGAGGTACGTGCACTCAGTGATTCGTTGAATGCGATGATTGATAAAATAAACGATTTGCTGGAGCAGGTGACGACGGAGCAGGTCCGGTTGAGAAAGGCGGAGTTCGAGCTTTTACAGGCTCAAATCAATCCCCATTTTTTGTATAATACGCTGGATACGATTATTTGGCTGGCAGAGGCGGGGGAACAGAAAAAGGTGGTTTCCATGGTAGGGAGTCTTTCTGATTTTTTCCGCAGTACCTTAAGCAGAGGAAAGGACATTGTAACGTTAAAGGATGAACTCCAGCATGTAAGAAGTTATTTGGAAATACAGCAGGTGCGCTATCAGGATATTTTACAATATGAGATTGAGGTGCCGGAGGAAATGTACGCCTGCCGGCTTCCGAAAATCACGATTCAGCCCTTGGTGGAGAATGCTTTGTATCACGGAATCAAAAACAAACGGGGCGTGGGAAGGATTCGTATTACCTGTTGCAGGACGGAAAACGGGTGTAAGCTCCGGGTTGTGGACAACGGAATCGGAATTACGAGAGAACGGTTGGCACAGGTGCAGGACGGAATTCTGAATAAGGTCCTGACCGGAAAGGATATTTACGGTTTGTATAACGTAAATGAACGGATCCGGTTGAACTTCGGTGAGGCTTACGGAATTTCCATTAAGAGTGAATACGGAGAAGGTACTGTTGTCAGTGTTTTGGTGCCTTACGTCGAAAGTGAAGAGGAAAACAAACCGGAATCATAAAAAAGTATACTTTTGTGCCCGGGGAATAAAAAAATCAACTTTTCTCCGAACGATTTTTATGTTCTTTTTCCGAGGGAAAGCGTATGATGGAACTACATCAAAGGTCGTTCGGACCTTTGAAGAAATCCAGAGGAGGATATGAAGAATGAAGAAGAAAATTTTAGCAGTATTAATGGCAACCGCTATGGTATTTTCCATGGTTGCATGCGGCGGAAAGGCCGATGACAACGGATTAATTAAGGTTGGTATCATCAACAACGATCCGAATGAGTCCGGTTACCGTACCGCAAACGATGCAGACTTAAAGGCAATGTTTACCGAAGCAAACGGATACGATGCATCCTTTGCTTACAGCTTGAAGAACGATGAGCAGATTGCTTCCGCTCAGCAGTTCATTCAGGACGGTGTAGACTATCTCCTTCTTTCCGCAGCAGATACCGCAGGTTGGGATTCTGTATTAAAGGATGCACAGAAGGAAGGCGTACAGGTTATCCTGTTTGACCGTACCATTGATGCAGACGACAGCCTCTATGTAGCTTCCATCGTTTCCGACATGGCGAAGGAAGGTCAGACCGCAGTTGACTGGTTAAAGGGTCAGAATCTTGCCGAGTACAACGTAATCCATATCCAGGGTGTTATGGGTTCCGCAGCTCAGAAGGGTCGTACCGGTGCTCTTGATGCAGAAGTAGCCGCAAATGCGAACTGGAATCTTGTTACCCAGCAGACCGCTGAGTGGAACGCAGAGAAGGCACAGCAGATTGTACAGTCCGTTATCGACTCCGGTAAGTCCTTCAACGTAATCTACGCTGAGAACGACGATATGGCTAAGGGTGCTGTAGCAGCTCTTGATAAGGCAAACATCTCCCACGGCGTGGGCAAGGATGTAATCGTTATGGGCTTTGACTGCAATAAGTGGGCTCTTGAAGAACTCTTAAAGCAGAACTGGAACTATGACGGTCAGTGTAATCCGTTCCAGGCTTCCTATATTGATGACATCATCAAGAAGTTAGAGGCCGGCGAGACCATTACCGAGAAGGTTATCATCATGGATGAGAAGGGCTTTGATGCAAGCACCATTACTCAGGAAGATGTAGATAAGTACGGAATCTAATTCTTTGGGAAAAATGTTATTTTCATAATTGCCAAGAAGCGCGGTAAAGTGTAAAGAAGTTCTACGCTGGTCCGCGCTTCTTTTAAAAATTGTAAGGAGTGAAAGCACCGGTGAAAGATAATATTGTATTGGAAATGAAAAACATTCATAAGAGCTTCCCGGGCGTACGTGCTTTACAGGGTGTGGATTTCAAACTTTGTAAAGGTGAGGTTCATGCGCTGATGGGCGAAAACGGTGCCGGAAAGTCCACGTTGATCAAGGTATTGACGGGTGTATATGAAAAGGACGACGGCGAGATTTATCTGGAAGGAAACGAAAAGGCGGTAGTGATCCGTTCTCCGCAGGATGCGCAGAACCTGGGAATCAGTACCGTATATCAGGAAATTACCCTTTGCCCGAATCTTTCGGTGGCTGAGAATATGTACATCGGCCGTACGTCGTCGATGCTTCGGGACTGGAAGAAAATGAATGCGGATGCGGAGAAGATTTTAAAGTCTTTGGATATTCCGGCAACCGCAACGCAGGAGTTGTCTAGCTGTTCCATTGCGGTACAGCAGATGGTGGCTATCGCCCGGGCGGTAGATATGGAGTGTAAGGTATTGATTTTGGATGAGCCTACGTCCTCTTTGGATGAGCAGGAGGTAGAGAAGCTGTTTAAATTAATGCGCGACTTAAAGAAAAGAGGAGTCAGCATTATTTTCGTAACCCATTTCTTGGACCAGGTATACGAGATTTGTGATAAAATCACGGTTTTACGTGACGGTAAGCTGGTGGGAGAGTTCGAAATTAAGGACCTTCCGCGGGTGCAGCTGGTTGCAAAGATGTTAGGCAAGGAAATGGATGATATGTCGGATATTCGCGGAGAGCATGCGGTGTATGCGGGCGAAGATGCCGGATTGTCGGTATTTGAGGCAGAAGGACTTGTCAGCGATGCGGGAATCAAACCGTTTGATTTTCATATAAAGAAGGGCGAAGTAAACGGCTTTACGGGATTGCTGGGTTCCGGACGAAGCGAGTGTGTCCGTGCGATTTTCGGTGCGGACAGAGTGCTTGGCGGAACCGCGAAGAAGGGCGGAAAGACCGTAAAGATTACAAAGCCGTTAGATGCCATGAAGCAGGGCATCGGTTATCTTCCGGAGGACCGTAAGAGAGACGGTATCGTGGGAGATTTGTCGGTGCGTGAGAATATTATTCTGGCACTTCAGGTATTAAAGGGATTCTTCCGTCCGTTCTCCAAGGCGGAGGCAAACAAGTTTGCGGAGGAATACATAAAATTGCTGGATATTAAGACCGCATCTGCGGATACCCCGATTAAGTCCTTATCCGGCGGTAATCAGCAGAAGGTAATTCTGGCCCGCTGGCTGCTTACCCATCCGGAGTATCTGATTCTGGATGAGCCGACCAGAGGTATTGATGTCGGTACGAAGGTAGATATTCAGAAGTTGGTGTTGAAGTTGGCATCCGAGGGTGTATCGGTGACCTTTATCTCTTCCGAAACCGATGAGATGCTCAGAACCTGTTCGCGTCTGGTGGTTATGCGAGACCGCAAGGTGGTAGGCGAGCTTTCGGGAGACGAACTGACTCAGAGCATGATTATGAGTACGATTGCCGGAGGTGACAAAGAATAATGAATGCGAAAGTTTCCAAAAAATTCAGCATATCGGAATTGGTCATGAAGCTGGTGAGACATCAGCTGTTTATTCCGATTGCGGCACTATTGTTACTTGCAATATTTAACTTAATCAATGATCCGTCCTTTTATAAGGTAACCCTGGGTTACAGCAGTACCGGGGATCCGGTTCTTTCCGGATATCCGATTACAATTCTGGACTTCGGTTCCGAGCTTGCGATTTTAGCAATCGGTATGACACTGGTGACTGCGGCTACCGGCGGACAGGATATCAGCGTGGGTGCAACCATTGCAATCAGCGGTAGCGTGGTGCTTCGTATGTTGTGCGGCCCGGACGGTCGTGCGGAGACCATGCAGATGCCGATTGTTGTTGCCTTTTTAATCAGCTGTGTTGTGGCTATGCTGTGCGGTGCCTTTAACGGAGTATTGGTGGCCTATTTTAAAATACAGCCGATGGTTGCAACGCTGATTTTATATACCGCGGGACGTTCCATTGCGGCATGGATCAACAACAACAGACTGCCGATCGTAAAGGAAGAGTCCTTTAAGGTATTCGGCGGATTTATTCCGGGGATTCCGATTCCGACGCCGTTCTTTATTGCATTGGCGTGTATTATTCTTATGACGCTGGTGCTGCGTTTTACAAATCTCAAGTTGTATACGCAGGCGGTAGGTATTAACGAGAGCTCCGCGAGACTGAACGGCTTGAATCCGGCAATGATTAAGTTTATTACTTTTGTAATTCTCGGTATTTGCGTTGCGGTTGCGGGTCTCATTAAGGTGAGCCGTTTGTCCACGATTAACTATTCGGTCGTGGCAAAGGATATTGAAATGGATGCCATTCTTGCCGTGGCTTTGGGCGGTAACGCATTAAGCGGCGGTAAATTCAGTATGGGAGCTTCCATTTTGGGGGCCTATGTTATTCAGTTCCTGACGACTACGCTGTATAAGCTGGAGGTGCCGTCCGATGCTCTTTCCGCTTACAAGGCAATCGTTGTAATTCTTTTGGTTGTAATGAGTGCTCCGACGGTAAGAAAGTGGTTCTCCGACCTGGGAAAAAAGCTGAAAGCAAAAGCAAGTGTAAAGGAGGTCGGTTAAGATGTTAAAAATGAACACGAAGAAAAAGCTGACCGATACGAATTTATTGCTGTTGATTACGATTGTCGTATTTTTTGTCATGTATATCGGCGCGATGATTTTTCTGGGGGAAGGATTTTTAAAAACCCAGACATTCTTTAATATTTTAAATGCCAATGCGGCACTGCTCATTGTTTCCTGCGGAATGTCTCTCGTCATGATTACAGGCGGTATCGATATTTCCGTAGGCGGTGTGGCTGCTTTGGTCAGCATGTGTTGTGCGGTTTATCTGGATCATAAGGGCGGAAACATTTTTGTTTCCATTCTCATTGCGGTGGGCATCGGTCTGGCCTTCGGTCTGGTACAGGGATTCCTGATTGCGTATCTGGATGTGCAACCGTTTATCGTAACTTTGGCGGGTATGTTCTTTGCAAGAGGTATGACCACCATTGTAAATACCAATCCGTTCAACGTGGCAAACGAGAAGTTTGTGGCATTAAAGGATACCCGTATCGTGGTGCCGTTTATGGGGTCTACGAACCGGCTCGGCAAGTATGTGGATGCATACATACAAATCGGTGTGGTTGTTGCGATTTTAGTTGTCATTTTGATGTATTTTATGTTAAAATGGACAAAACAGGGTCGTAACTTTTATGCGGTGGGCGGCAACAGCCAGAGTGCGCTTATGCTCGGCATCAACGTGAAGAAGACGAAGTTTATTTCCTATGTGATATCCGGACTTTTGGCCGGAATCGGCGGATATGTATATTTCCTGTATGTAGGTTCCGGTTCCGCGTCTCATGCATCCGGTATGGAGATGAATGCCATTGCTTCTTCCATTATCGGCGGTACGATGTTAACCGGCGGTGTGGGTAATATCGTCGGTACGTTGTTCGGTGTGTTGTCCTTAAGCACCATTAAGAATATCGTATCCTCCGCAGGTCTCGGAGATGCCTGGTGGACCAATATTACAATTGCACTTATGTTGTGCCTGTTTTTAGTGATACAAAGTGTCGTAATGGCCCGCAAAAAACGCGGTTTGAAGAAAAGCTAAAACGGGGAGCTTGGGAGAAGGGGATGTCTTTTTGAGGCGCCTCTTTTCCTGTATTATCGGCACTGTAACAGAACATACGAGGAGGTGGCGGTATGAAAAAGGAAAAGAAAAGAGTAAAATCCGAAGCCAAAGGAAAGTTTAAATTCAAATTGTTTACGGTGTTACTTTGTATTTCCGTGGTCCCGTTGGTTTTGGCGGTGGCGGTTGTCAGTGTGTTCGCATTGGGGATAACCAAATCCAATATGGAGGAAAGTGTGAAAAATACACTTTTTGTTGCGGCCAACAATTTGGCGAACCATTGTAAGGAAAACGAAATTACGGCAATGAATGCGTCCAATTATTATGATTACCTTGACAGCTTAAAGGATAATGATATTGAGATGGCGATTCTTGCGGAGGGGATGCCTTGTACCACTTCCATCAAAAACGAGAATGATTACAGGATTCGTGAAATACAGTTTCAAATTGATATTTTTGCGGACGAAGAAACGTTAAAGAACGGCTATTTCGAAGAAAATGTATTGATTGACGGGAAATTGTATTATGCGTATTGTCTTCCGATTTTTCTTGACGGAGAAATGGTTGCGGTTGCGTTTGCGGGAGAGTTGCAGGAGGTTGTATCCGGTGCGGTAAACAAAATCGTAACGACATTGGCCCTGACGGCGGTAGTACTTGTGATAATATTTGCGGCGATTGTGCTTTTGTTGTCAAGAGGACTGTTAAAGTCTTTCGGGGCTGTGGAACATAAGATTGTCGCGATGTCCCGGGGAGATTTGGGAAATGCGGAAGTGAGGAAAAGCTCCGTAAAAGAGATGGAATCCTTACTGGATCAGGCAGAGCATATGCGGGCGAATTTGTCGGAGGTGCTGGGTGAAGTGAAGTCCATGACCCGGAATTTGGCGGTATCCGTAGCGGAGATTACGGCATCAAGCGAAAGCAGCAACTCCCGGGCAGAGCAGATTACCTTTGCGGCGGAGGAATTGGCAACCTCCACCGGAGCGATGGCGGAAAACGTACAGGATATCAGTACACAGATGCAGGAAATCGACAATTGCGTGAACGATATTTCCGGTAGTGTGGACCTGCTGACGGAAAGTGCGGAGCATATACATAAAATCAGTCAGGTTACCAAGGATGAAATGCAATCTATCGGAGAGGGGAATCGTAAGTTTGTGGAGGAAATCGGAGAAATCACATTGCAAATCAAGGAAACCAACGCTTCGATTGCGGAAATTAATCAGGCTGTGGAATTGATTTTGGATATTTCCTCCAACACCAGTCTTCTGAGTTTGAATGCTTCCATTGAAGCGGCAAGAGCCGGTGAGGCCGGAAGGGGCTTTGCGGTGGTGGCGGAAGAAATCCGTCATCTGTCGGAACAGAGTGCGGAAGGTGCGGAGGTGATTCGGAGCCTGGCGGCTAAGATGATTCATATGTCTGACCGCTCCGTAGAATTGATTAACGGTGTGCAGGGCAGAATTTTACAGGAACAGGAGACGATACAGGTTGCTCAGAAGAAGTACGATGAACTGAGTGCGGATATCAGCCGTTCTGTGGATGAAATTAAGGCAATTGCAGCAAAGACGGAGAACTTGTCCGAGTATAAGGAAAAGGTGCTGGAAAATATTGAAGGTCTGAGTGCAATCAGTGAAGAAAATGCGGCGGGAAGTGAGGAAGTGAATGCAAATATTCATGAAATCATTTCCGAGGTTCAGAATGTAAACAAAAATTGTATCGATATGAATGAGATGGCAAAGTCGTTGGAGCAGTCGGTAGCTTATTTCAAGAATGAATAAGCGTGTTTGGGCCGGATAAGTGGATATCGGAGTGGAGAAATTATGAAAAACCGCGGATTTAATAAAATAAAATCGATTTTGGTTTGTATGCTTTGTATGTTGATGTGGAGCGGCTGTAATGCAAGTCCCGGAGGAGAACACATCAATACAACGGCTGATGAGCGGAAAATCGTGGTAGGCTTTTCACAGGTTGGGGCGGAATCCGACTGGAGAAATGCCAATACGGAATCCATGAAGAATGCCTTAAGCAGTGCCAACGGCTATGCACTTATTTACGAGGACGGGCAGCAAAAACAAGCAAATCAGATTCGCGCGATTCGCACTTTTATTCAACAGGAAGTGGATTATATCGTATTGGCGCCTGTAACGGAGAACGGTTGGGATACCGTACTGCAGGAGGCAAAGGATGCCGGGATACCGGTGATTATCGTGGATCGTATGGTGAATGTGTCCGACGATGCTTTGTTTACATGCCGGGTGGGCTCCGATTTTGAGCTGGAAGCGAAAAAGGTGGCGGAATGGTTGAATTGTTACATGGAGCTGCAGGGAATTTCGCCGAAGGAGGTTCATATTGTAAATATTCAGGGAACGCTGGGCGCAACTTCCCAAATCGGTCGGACGAAGGGACTTGAGGATGCGGCAAAGGCGTATGACTGGGACTTGTTGGCGGAGGTGCCGGGGGATTATACCCAGGCAAAGAGCAGAGAAGTTATGGAAGGCCTTTTAAAACAGTTTGCGAACATTAATGTCGTGTATTGCGAGAACGATAACGAGGCTTTCGGTGCGATTGAAGCCATTGAAGCGGCAGGGAAGACAGTGGGCTCCGATATCAAAAACGGAGAGATTATGGTAGTCTCCTTTGATGGTGTAAATGAGAAGGCGGTGCAGTATGTAACGGAAGGAAAGATTACTTGTATTGCAGAGTGTAATCCGTTGCACGGTCCCCGGGTACAGGCGTTGATTGAGGCTCTTGAGGCAGGTGAAACGCCGGAGAAGTTTTCGTATGTGGATGAACAGTTTTTCAGTGCATACCGGGATATTTCGGAGTTGAAGGTGGACGGAACCGTATATCCGGTTACCTTTCCTCAAACGGAGGAAGGCACGGAGTGTATTCCGGAGGAAACAGAATAGGACAGATTACGGAAGCGGTGTTCGAGAGGAGAATGCCGCTTCTTTTCTGCGGATGTATCGAATACTTTATAATTATGTGGCAAAAATAGAAAATAGTTCTCGAAAAAGCAAACAGAATGTGTTATAATCAAAAATAAGATGGGGGAGTAGTAGCTTTGATTTGAAAAAGATAGGGAGGTTCCCATGCTAAATAATCGAAAAGTCCGATTAATGACCCGTCTTGCCATGTATGAGCAGACGGAAGGAAAAGAAGATGTCCGGATCAGTAAATATTTCCGTACAGACTATGTGCGGTTAAATGTATTAAAATCCATGGTGTCCATTACCATAGGATATTTGTTGATTTTGTTGCTGTTGATAGTATATCACTCGGAGTACCTGATCAGGGAGGCGGTAACATTGGATTACCGCGGGATGATTACCCGTTATGCGGGGATTTATATTATTATACTTACGGTATACGGAGCTGTCGGTATGATCGGCTATATGATAAAGTACCGGGCTTCCAGAAAGAAGCTGGCAAAGTATTTTCGTATGTTACGGCTTTTACGCAGTCTCTACAGAGAAGAAGACGGAGAACTGACGGCCGCAGAGGAGGGAACGGAACAAGATGATAGTGACAATACTTGAGGTACGTGCGCGGGTTTTGCGCTTTTTACAAAAATTTCAATTGGTAGTGGAACCGGTGATTAAGTTTATCGTAGCATTTGCGGTATTTCGTTGCATTAATAACGCAATCGGACATCAGACCTTTCTTATGAGTTTTCCGGCAGAGTTGCTGCTTGCGTTGCTCGGTACGTTTACACCGTCGGTTTTGTTGGTTTTGCTGGCGGCGGCGGTTTCCTTGGTTCATATTTATGCGGCATCCCCGTTGCTTGCGATTCTGGTAGCGCTGTTTATGACGATTTTGTATTGTTTTATTGCCAGATTTTCAGGAAAATACGGTTATGTGGTGCTGGCGGTTCCGATTTTGTTTTTGTTGAAGATTCCTTATGTGGTTCCGCTGATTTTGGGCTTGGTTGCTACGCCGATGGCTGTAATTCCGGCGGCTTGCGGTGTCATTGTATATCGTATGTTTGTTGTAATCAGCGACATTGCGTTGGCGGATGAGACTATGGGTATCGAGGATATTCTGGAAATGTATATCGATGTGATAGACCGGCTTGTAGCGGATAAGCAGATGATTATTACCATAGCGGTGTTCTTTGTGATGATTCTGGTAATGTATCTGATACGTAAGCTTGCAATAGAGTATGTATTCGAAATTTCCATCGCGGTGGGAGCGATTGTATGCATTTTGGGCTTTTTGATTGCGGATTTGGTGTTGCAGACGGAGTTGAATATTATCTCAATGGTATTCGGAACCGTAGGCTCGATGTTGATTGCGTTGGTGTTTCAGTTTTTCCGTTTGGCACTTGATTACACAGCGGTAGAACGAGTGCAGTTTGAGGATGATGATTATTACTATTACGTAAAAGCTGTGCCAAAGATGAATCTTGCCGTGCCGGAGCGTAGTGTGAAGCAAATCAGCAAGGTTGATGAGTCGGAATATGAGGATGTTGAGGCCGGACCGGCGGAAGATGAGTTGTATTCGGAGGAAGAAGAACAATAATAAAGATACGAGGGGCGGATAGGTATGGATAGCCTAAAAGAGTTTTTTTCAAAGGCAACAAAGTGGATGCGGATTCCGGGAATCGATTTGATTGACGTATTGGAGATTATTATTATCGCATTCATTGTATACAACGTGGTGAAATGGGTCAGAACGACAAGAGCATGGATGCCGGTAAAGGGACTTATGATTTTGCTGGTGTTTTGGTTGATTGCGTCTATTTTAAAGATGGATGTTATTTTGTGGATTTTCTATAATACCATCGGTGTCGGAATTACCGCCATTATCATCGTGTTTCAGCCGGAAATCCGTCGGGCGCTGGAACAGTTGGGGCAGCAAAGCTTCGCGACTTCCTTGCGCCTGTTCTCGGAGAACAAGGAAAAGGAGGAACGCTTTTCCGAGAAAACAATCGAAGAACTGGTGAAGGGAACCTTTTTACTGGCGAGACATAAAACGGGTGCTTTGATTGTAATGGAACAGGAGGTTTCTTTGGGAGAGTACGAGGAGACCGGTATCGCTATTGACGGTATCGTTACCAATCAGCTGCTCATTAATATTTTTGAACATAATACACCGTTACATGACGGTGCGGTGATTGTGCGGGGCAACAGGATTGTTGCGGCAACCTGCTATCTTCCGGTTTCTAAGAACATGAAGCTGAGTAAGGAGCTGGGAACCAGACATCGTGCGGGTGTGGGAATCAGTGAGGTGACGGACAGCTTTACCATTATTGTGTCCGAGGAGACCGGTAAGGTTTCCGTTGCGAGAAACGGCAATCTGATCAGAAATATAGATTCGGATTATCTTAGGATGAAGTTGCAGGAAATCCGGAAGGATAAGACCAAAGAGTCCGCAACAAAGAAAAAGCCTCTGTGGAAGAAGGGAGGAGAGTCGAAGTGAAGAAGCGATTGATGAATAATTTTGGCTTGAAACTTCTTTCTTTGGGTATTGCAATTATATTTTGGTTTGTAATTATCAATACGCAGGATCCGATGGAGAAAAAGACCTTTAAGGATGTTCCGGTTAAGGTATTGAACGAGGAGAAGGTACTGGAGCGGGAAAAGGTGCTGGAGGTACTTTCCGGTGATACGGTTGACGTGGTTGTGGAAGGCAGACGTTCTGTGCTGGAACAGTTGACGGAGAGCGATATCGAAGCTACGGCGGATTTGTCCGAGGTGTCTTTTATGGATACTGTTTTGGTAAAAGCAACGGTACCGGGGCATCCGGATGTTGCGGTACTGAACAACGGCGAGAATGTAATGAAGCTTCTGTTCGACGATTACGTAACAAGGAAATTCAGTTTTAAGGTGAATACCGTAGGTGAACCGACGACAGGCTATTTTGTGGGAGATGCTCTTCCGAGTCCGAACATTATTCAGATTTCCGGTGCAAAATCGGTGTTGGATAAAGTGAAAGAGGTGGCATTACAGGTGGATGTCAGCGGACGAAGCGTTGACTTTGTTACCACTGCGGTTCCGGTTGTGTATGATATGAACGGCGATGAAATATCCCCGTCGAAGCTTTCGCTGCAAACGGAGACAGAGGCGGTAACCGTCAATGTGCCGATTCTTTCATCGAAGGAGATGCGGATTCGTGTAACGACTGTGGGAGAAACACCGGATGGGTTTGAAATATTGCCGTCCAATGTTGCGTTTCAGCCGGAGGTCGTACGTGTGGCCGGAACGAAGGAAGACTTAGAGAAGCTGGGCTATTATTTTGAGGTGGAAGTTGACGTGACGGGGCAAACCGGCACAATCGAACGAAATATACAGATCAGTTCTATGTTAGATGATACGTTAACCAGTCTCAGAGTAGTGGACAATCCTGTGGTGGCGGTAATTGTTCAGGTGACTCCGTATGTAGAACGGAAGCTGGACATTCCGGTATCCGGAATAGAGTTCCGTAATTTAGCAGACGGGTTATCTGCGGAAATCATACAGCCGGAGACTGTGTCTGTTTTGTTGCGATGTAAGTCGGCCAGAGCACCGTTAATGACCGTGGAGCATTTAAAACCTTATGTGGATCTTGTCGGATGCACAGAGGGTACATATATACTTTCCCTGGGGATGGAGCTCCCTTCCAAAGTTATTTGGGGGGAACAAAAGGAATTGGAAATCATTGTGAAAAAGAGTGAGTCCTGATCGGGAACGGTGAAATACCGTTCTTGAGAAGGGTGACAGATAGGAGATTTTGCAGGAATGTCGGTTGTGAAAACCTTTGGCAAATATCGGTATTTGCTGGCAGAGTTGATTAAAAAGGATATTAAGTTGAAATACCGCAATTCCTATTTGGGAGTTGTGTGGACGATGTTGGAACCGTTATTGACAATGGTGGTTCTGACATTGGTGTTTTCCAGCTTTTTGGGCAAGGGGACGAAGGATTTTCCGGTTTACATATTAACCGGTCGACTTTTATACTCATTCTTTTCGAATGCTACCAAGGCTGCGTTAAAATCCGTCCGTTCCAATGCAAGTATGATCCGGAAGGTATATGTACCGAAGTATATGTATCCCTTTTCTTCGGTATTGTCCGGATATCTTATATTTTTGATATCTCTGATTGTGTTGGCTGTTGTGGCTGTTGTGCGGGGGGTATATCCGACGATGCAGCTGTTTTGGATTGTTGTTCCGCTTTTGCAGATTCTTTTGCTGACGGCGGGGATCGGAATGATTTTGGCAACCATGGCTGTCTTTTTCCGGGATGTGGAGTATTTGTGGGGCGTTGCGTTAATGTTAATCATGTACGCCAGCGGTATTTTTTACCGGGTACAGGATGTTATGAGTGAAAAAAATGCGTGGATATTCAAACTGAATCCGTTGTATGCGGTTATTGTGAATTTTCGAAATGCAGTGTTCGGACAGCCTATGGATTTTCAGGCGATGTGGTACGCCTTCGGAGTGGGTGCGTTATCCCTGTTAATCGGTGTTTTTGTATTTTACAAAAAACAGGATAAATTTATTTTGTATTTGTAAGTGCGGAGTGATGAAGTATGGAAGAAAAGACAATGGTTTCGGTGGAACAGGTAGGTGTTAAGTTTCACTTAAGCGAGCAGAAGGTCGATAATTTAAAAGAATATATTATCCGGATAGTGAAGAGGCAGATGCGTTATAAGGAGTTTTGGGCGCTGAAGGATGTTTCTTTTGATATAAAAAAAGGAGAACGGGTAGCTCTTTTGGGATTGAACGGAGCCGGAAAGAGTACCCTTTTAAAGGTAATCGCAGGGGTACTGAAAGCGACGGAAGGTTCTGTTTCCAAAAGCGGAGTACTGGTACCGTTGCTTGAGTTGGGGGCGGGATTCGATCCCCAGTACACCGGAGCGGAGAATATTTTTCTGTACGGGGCAATGTTGGGATATCCGAAAGCCTTTTTAAAGGAAAAGTATGATGAGATTGTTGAATTTTCCGAGTTGGGCGATTTTATCCATGTACCGGTAAAAAATTATTCCTCGGGTATGCGGGCAAGACTGGGCTTCTCTATTGCAACCCTGGTGGAGCCGGATATTTTGATTTTGGATGAAGTGCTTTCGGTAGGTGACGTAAAGTTCCGGAAGAAGAGCGAGGCGCGTATTAAGGCGATGTTCGATAAGGGGATTACGGTGTTGTTCGTCTCCCATAATTTGAAAC
>JAFTPY010000228.1 GCA_017463035.1 Lachnospiraceae bacterium | reverse complement strand
ATAATACGGGTACGACGTCCGAGAATCACCCATGCCAGCAAGGAACCGATTAACGCATTGCCGATACCGATCCACGTTGCGGACATACCGTATTTCCAACCGAACTGTCCCGCATATCCTACAAATACAACGGCGGAAAAGTACGACGTGCCGTAGGCAAACGCGGTCAACCACGGACCGACGCCTCTGCCTCCCAATACAAAACCGTTTACATCGGTGGCATGACGTCTGGAGTATACACCCACACCGATCATGGTACCGAAAAAGATAATCAACAGAATAATTTTTGCTAACATAACTGTTCTCCTTCTCTGGTTTGAGATTCTTTATCCTTCTGCTCACATTCCACTTTAAAGCGTTGCGCTTTAAAGCAATGAAGTATCATGTCATAATTATATCTGCCCTCCGATGATTTGTCAACCCCTTCGGACAGATATTTTTATCTTTTTTCAGATACCCACATTGGCACACCCGTCTTTTCATACATTGAACGGCGTCTCCCCTGCTTTACATGTTCAGCAGTCGTTCCGCATTCCGATGAAGTATCAGCTCCTGTTCTTCCGCGTTAAGCGGCATGGATAAAAAGGTCTCCACATCCTGTTTCGGGTTTCCCCACGGGCAATCCGTAGCAAACAATATTTTCTCCGCGCCGTGAACCCGGCAAAGAGTCATAAAATGCTCTTCGGAAATGTGTCCCATAGAATATGCGGTATCCATATAGACCGGCTCACCCGCAAGAGTATCAATCACCTCTTCCCACAAGCTCCAACCGCCCATATGGGCCAGTACCAACTTCTCCGGCTTCACCTCACGAAGCACCTTTAAGGCTCTCTTCGGCGTACAGCGTACCGCATCCGGAAATCCGATATCCACACCGGCATGAGTAATGATAATCAACCCCAGCTCCGACGCATACTCAATAATACGCATAAAACGAATATCGTCAAAGTATACACCCTGATAATCCGGGTGAAGCTTTACGCCAAGGAATCCCATGTCGGAAAGAGTCTTTAACTCCGTTTTGTAATCCGGGGTATCCGGGTGAATGCCGCCGAAGGACAATAACCTGTTATTTTCCTCGTTTATCTGTGCCGCAAACCGGGTAATGGATTCGAATTGTTCCGCTCTCGTCACTACCGGCAACACCACACCAAGGGAAATCCCGGCCTCGGAAAGACGCTTGCGAAGACCTTCTGCCGTACCGTCCGTGTGTGCCGGAATTCCGCCTTTTTTTGATAACAGTTCAATTGTTTTTCCGGCAATTTTCTCCGGAAATGCGTGCGTATGAAAATCAATGATTTTACGCTCCAATTTTACCTACTTCCTCTGCTTTCACAAACTCGATGCCTGCATCTGCCAAAACCTTTGCGGCCTCCTCCGGATTGCCGGTCTTAATAATCATACCGGAAAACTCCTTTGCATTGGCAAGCACATACATATACTCTACATTCATACCTGCTTTGCCCAGTACTTCCAAAACACCCTGTAAGGTGCCTACTTCGTTCGGAAGCTTGATTGCAAGGACTTTGGTAAGTCTGGCGGAAAAACCGTTTTCTTTCAACACCTTACGGCCTTCCTCCGGATTATCCACGATAAGACGAAGCACACCGAATTCACTGGTATCCGCAAGGCTTAAAGATAACACATTTACTTTGCTCGTTTTTAACTGAAGTAATACCTCATTTAAACGGCTGACTTTATTTTCCATAAAAACCGATAACTGCTCTAAATACATATGCGTCTCCTTTCCGTTGTCTCAAAAACAACATCGCCCGTACTATCCGACTGTTTCTTAAACCAGCTTTCTCTTGTCCAGAACACGAACAGCCTTACCCATACTACGCTCTAAGGTCTTCGGCTCAACCAGGGTAACCTTTACCGCCAAACCGATTGCCTGCTGGATGGTATGTACAATCTGCTTGTTCAGACGCTCCAGCTCCTTAATCTCATCGGAGAAGAAACGCTCCTCAACCTCTACCTGTACCTCTAAGGTATCCAGATTATTGACACGATCCACAATCATGAAGTAGTTCGGCGTGGTACCGGACATTTCCAGAAGTGCCGCCTCAATCTGGGACGGGAATACATTTACTCCGCGGATAATTAACATATCGTCGGAACGTCCCTTGAAACGGCTGATACGTGCCAAGGTTCTGCCGCATTCACACTTATCGTAGGAGATGCTGGTCAGGTCCTTGGTACGGTAACGGATTAACGGAATACCTTCCTTGGTAAGGGTGGTAAATACCAGCTCACCGGTCTCACCCTCCGGTACCGGAAGTAACGTCTCGGAGCTGACAATCTCCGGAAGGAAATGATCCTCATATACATGAAGACCCTTATGGTAAATACAGTCACAGGCAACACCCGGTCCCATAACCTCGGACAATCCGTAAATATCATGAGCATGAATGTGGAGCTTCTCCTCAATCTGCTTCCGCATGTTTTCGGTCCACGGCTCCGCACCGCAGATGGCTGCCTTTAACTTTATGTTCGGAATGTCTCCCTGCTCTTCCAGGGTTTCCGCAATATGCATAAGGTAGGACGGTGTACAAGCAAGCGCCGTGGCACCGAAATCCTTCATCATAGTAATTAACTTCTTTGTATTACCCGTAGACATCGGAACTACCGTTGCTCCTAAGTTCTCCGCACCGTAATGGGCACCGAGACCTCCGGTAAACAAGCCGTAGCCGTATGCCACCTGAATAATATCATCCTTGGTCAAACCTGCCATAGTAAATGCTCTGGCAACACACTCGGACCAAACATCGATATCACGTCTGGTATAACCTACTACCGTAGCTTTACCGGTGGTGCCGCTGGAAGCATGTACACGTACAATTTCAGACATCGGAACAGCAAATAAACCGAACGGATAGGTATCACGTAAATCGTCTTTCGTTGTGTACGGAAGCTTCGTGATATCGTCCGCAGACTGGATATCTCCCGGTTCCAAACCTACCGCCTGCATCTTCTTACGGTAAAACTCTACGTTGTGGTACACGTGATTTACCGTCTTTACAAGACGCTTACCCTGCAGATGATGAATTTCATCTCTGCTCATACATTCTTTTGCTTCGTTCCAAATCATTGGCTTCTCCTTCCGCAGTACTCTGCGATTTAAAAAATAAATTTAATTACATCTCGTAACCTACGAGGAATGCTTTTTTATTTAACTCTACGGTCTTCGGCGGCACGGTAGCTTCAATTGCGGAAAGCCACTGCTCCTTCGTAAAGTCCATGTGCTTTGCGGCAACACCGAGAACGATTACATTAAACACCTTGGAATTTCCCAGCTTTAATGCCTCTTCCTGTGCATCTACGGAATACACCTGATGCTCCTTCGCCAGATCCTCGATAATATTCTCCGGATACTGCGCTGCGCCGGTCACTACGGTAATCGGCTCAATTCTACGGTCGTTGATAACCATTGCTCCGTCCTTCTTTAAGAAGTGAGCGTAACGAAGTGCCTCAAGACGCTCAAATGCAATAAGAACATCTGCCTGTCCTT
>JAFTPY010000227.1 GCA_017463035.1 Lachnospiraceae bacterium | reverse complement strand
TCAAGAAATTAACAGTCTGCGTAAAGAGGCTATTGCAGACGGTATGTCGCTGGAAGAAGCGATGGATAAATGGAAATAAGATTTTAAATAAAAAGTACAGGATAATCGAACGGTTGTTCTGTACTTTTTCTGTATGTGGTGGTATAATGAGCCGTGTGAGATGAAAAGATAAGACAAGGAGGCTTGTGATGTCGGAAGAAAAATCTATATTCAAATTACATTCGGAATTCAAACCCACCGGCGATCAGCCTCTGGCAATTGAGCAGTTGGTGGAGGGATTTAAAAAGGGTTACCAGTTCCAGACCTTATTGGGAGCTACCGGTTCCGGTAAGACCTTTACTATGGCAAATA
Source organism: Lachnospiraceae bacterium (assembly GCA_017463035.1). Classification (GTDB taxonomy): domain Bacteria; phylum Bacillota; class Clostridia; order Lachnospirales; family Lachnospiraceae; genus SIG307. The sequence continues at coordinate 2,256 of JAFTPY010000227.1, read as the reverse complement.
TTATTGCGGCTATGAATAAGCCGACCCTTATTATTGCCCATAATAAAACCTTGGCAGGACAGCTTTACGGTGAATTCAAGGAGTTCTTCCCGGAAAATGCGGTGGAATACTTCGTGTCCTATTATGACTATTATCAACCGGAGGCATATGTACCTTCCACAGATACTTATATTGAAAAGGATTCCTCTATTAATGATGAGATTGATAAACTACGTTTATCGGCAACAGCATCCCTGACTGAACGCAAGGATGTGATTGTTATTGCCAGCGTTTCCTGTATCTACGGTCTTGGTAGTCCGGATGACTATATGGATATGATGGTTTCTCTGCGTCCGGGAATGAATAAGGACCGTGATGATGTAATCAGAGAATTGATTTCCATTCAATATGAACGTCATGATTTGGATATTCAACGCGGTAGTTTCCGTGTTCGTGGAGATACCTTGGAGATATATCCGGCAGAAGGCGGCGATTACCTGATCCGTGTGGAATTTTTCGGAGATGAGATTGACCGTATTTGTGAAGTAGAACCTTTACTTGGTAATGTTCATGCAGAGCTGAATCATATTACCATTTTCCCGGCTTCCCATTATGTGGTGCCCCAGGAGAAAATCAATCGGGCTTGTAAGGATATTGAAGCAGAGATGGAAGATAGGGTGCGCTTTTTTAAAGGTGAAGATAAATTGCTTGAGGCGCAGCGTATTTCCGAACGGACAAATTTTGATATTGAGATGCTTAGAGAAACCGGCTTTTGCTCCGGTATTGAAAACTATTCCCGTCATTTAAGCGGAAAACAAGAGGGAGAGCCCCCTCATACTTTAATGGATTTCTTCCGGGATGACTTTTTAATTATTGTGGATGAGTCCCATATTACCATTCCGCAAATCCGTGGTATGTATGCGGGAGACAGGTCGCGAAAGACGACTTTGGTGGAGTATGGATTCCGTTTGCCTTCGGCTTTGGATAACCGTCCCTTGTGTTTTGAAGAATTTGAAAATCGCATTGATCAGATGATGTTTGTATCTGCAACGCCTTCTGTATACGAGGAAGAGCATGAAATGTTCCGGGCAGAGCAGATTATCCGTCCTACAGGGCTACTGGATCCGGAGGTGTTTGTGCGCCCGGTGGAAGGACAGATTGACGATCTGATTGCAGAAATCCGTAAGGAGACAGATAAGAACAATAAGGTACTTGTAACGACTCTGACTAAGAGAATGGCAGAAGACTTAACTGATTACATGAAAGAGGTAGGCATCCGCGTGAAATATCTGCATTCGGATATCGATACTTTGGAGAGAGCGGAGATTATCCGCGATATGAGATTGGATGTTTTTGATGTATTGGTTGGTATCAACTTGCTTCGAGAGGGTTTGGATATTCCGGAGATTTCTTTGGTGGCTATTTTGGATGCAGACAAAGAAGGTTTCTTGCGTTCGGCCACATCTTTGATTCAGACTATCGGACGTGCTGCCCGTAATTCCGACGGTCATGTAATCATGTATGCGGATACTATGACAGACTCCATGCGTGTTGCCATAGAGGAGACTGCGAGACGCCGTCAGATTCAGATGCAATACAATGAAGAACATGGTATTACCCCTCAGACTATTAAAAAAGCGGTACGGGATTTGATTAGTATTTCTAAAGCGGTTGCAAAAGAGGAAGTACGGATGGAAAAGGATCCCGAGTCTATGAGCAGGGAAGAGTTGGAGAAACTCATTGCCTCGGTGCAAAAGCAGATGCGGAAAGCAGCTGCAGATTTAAATTTCGAGGCAGCGGCAGAGTTGCGTGACAAGATGGTTGAATTAAAACGACATCTGGAACAGTCAGATGAAGACTGAAATGAAATAAAGGATAAACAACATGGCAAAAAGAGAACAGGAATTTATTAAAATCAGAGGTGCGAGAGAGCACAATTTAAAAAATATAGATGTGGATATTCCGCGAAATGAGTTGGTGGTATTAACCGGTCTTTCCGGTTCGGGTAAATCTTCCTTGGCCTTTGATACCATTTACGCAGAGGGACAGAGAAGATATATGGAGTCTTTATCTTCTTATGCCAGACAGTTTTTGGGACAGATGGAGAAACCCAATGTAGAGAAAATTGAGGGCTTATCTCCGGCTATTTCCATTGATCAGAAATCTACCAACCGTAATCCCAGATCAACGGTGGGAACCGTAACGGAGGTCTATGACTATTTCCGTTTGCTGTATGCCCGTATCGGGATTCCACACTGTCCGGAATGCGGTAGGGAG
>JAFTPY010000226.1 GCA_017463035.1 Lachnospiraceae bacterium | reverse complement strand
GAGCAAACGGCACCCTGCCGTGAGTCCACACACATGCTTATTTCGGCCTATGCCGACTGCACCGTTTGATATTTTAACATAAACAAAGCAAAAAGGCAAGCACTTTTTTCCTGTATTTGCATATAAATTTTCCGATATACAGAATTATATATAAAATTGTTCGCTTTTACAACAACGCATTCTCACCGGTTGCCTTTTCTCCCAACCGGTTTGCCCAGCGCTCCGTATACAAATTCTGATAAGATATCCTTTTCTTTCTTCGTAATTTGGCAAAGCACCGTAAATTACACCACAAAACCGACGGAATACCGATTACGAATAAATAGAACGGCCCCAGTAGCAAGGACTGCATCGTATGCCCGTATTCATGAACCAGAAAATCCTTTCCTTCTTCTCCCTCCGGTACAAACAGAAACATTCCCAAAGAAAGTCCCGTCCTTTTTTTCCATTCCGTTACCACCGCCCCGTGATATCTGTAATGCTGCCGCTTCCGTAGACAAAGAAATACCGCAAACCCAAGCAACGTTTGCGGCATTCCCCAAAGTATCTGAAGGATGCCGTATCCGATTTGTTTCATACCGCCCCTCCTGTTTTGTTATCTGCCGGTCAGTATCCGCGCAATCTCTTTATAAGATGCGCCCTCCGGAATCGTAAACTTACCGATATTGATAAAATCCGTCAGGTTATTTTTTCGAAGATACGAAATAAAATCATTTGCATCCGAAATCGCTCCAGCCGCAACCAGGCGTTCCGCCACTTTAGTGGCAGTCATGCCGCGCTCTACGTTAATCGAATACGTTTTCTTGTCCGTAGTAGTTGAACCTGCCGGTGTTGCGGTTGCCTTCGGTGTCTCCGTCGGTTTCTTTGTCGGTGCAACCGTTGCAGTTGCTTTCGGAGACGGTGTGACCGTCGGCTTATTCTCCGTAACCGGAGTCGGTGTTGCAGGTTTCTCCGGCTGTTCCGGTTCCTCCGGAGGATTCGGCGGCTCCGGCGTAGGCACCGGTGATGAAGTCGGTCCCGGTGTACCTTCCGGCTCTTCCGTTACGGAAGGAGTTCCCTCCGGTGTTCCCGACGCCCCCGGAGTTCCGGTTGTCTTCTCGTTCTCTTTTATTTTATTAATATCGTCGGCCGTAACTCCCCCCGCCGACTTTTCATATCCCAATTCCTTTGCTCTCGCGATTACCTCAGCATCGGTCATAGGCTCTGCTTTCTTCGGAAACGCAATCGCACACAAAATTGCGGTCACCAATATTCCAACGCCCAGTCCGCGCATATAGTATTTTCTTTTCATTCCAATCCGCCCTTTGCTTTATTTACAGTCCGTACAAATCTACAACCAGCTTTACTTCGCCCTGTCCCATTCCCAATTCTCTCGAAATGTCACGAATGGATTTTCCGCTCTTATAAAGTTCCAAAATTCTTTCCTTCGGCATATCTCCGTCCAGATTAGAAGGCTCCTGAGTCATTGTTGCCGCAAGCAAAGCCGCAATCTCATCCGGCTTTTGTTCCTTCGGCTCTTTTTTTACAACCGGACGTTTGACCTGTTCTGTTTTCGAAGCAACACTTGTCTTTCCCGTACTTTCTTGTTTTTTAACAACAGCCGGAGTTACCTCATCCGACTTTTTCTCCACAGCCTTGCTAAGCGCTTCCTTGACTCTCTTTGCGTTGGCAATCTCGGTCTTTAACTCCTCTTTGGTTTCCGTTACCATATTATAGAGAAACATGACATCGGAATTGTTCTTATCCAACCGTTCTAAAATCTGTTTGGAAAATTCGTCTACCGACATAATCTTCTCATTGGCCACCTGACTCAGATAATCATCGGTCTTAATAATCATCTCTTCGGTCTTGTCGGAAATAATCTGATCCACTGCCTGGCGAATCCGCTCGGTTTCCTCGGCACTCAATTCCCTTTTGGCAAGCCGGTTCAACAGTTCATCGTACTCCGGCTCCTTTAACTCGTCCTTTCCGAAAAAACAGCTGCCGATTAACAACACTATTCCCAACACAATTAATATAATCGAAATCGGTTCCATATACTTCCTCTTTTCTGTATTATACGGTAATATCAAAGGTGCTACCGCGCATTCTCATACGCTGTTCCTCTTCCTTTTTCTCCTGTTCCTTCTTTTTTCCGGAAGAACCCCCATACGCACCTTTTCCCCGTTCCTTCGCATCGTATTTCTGCTCCTCGTTCTCGGTTTTGTTGGAGCGGACCGTTTGCGTTTCATTTTGTCTGGCCTGCTGCTGTACCGCTCCCGCCGCATTCTGCTGTTGCGAATTTGCGTGCTGTATTTCCTGTTGCTTATAGGTTCCGGCTTCCTGCGTCTTCGGTGCCATGGAAATCATATCCAGTCTTGTAATCGGCAAAACAGTTCCTCCTTTCTTTTAAAAAGTCCGGCACTCACCGGACTTTTAATTTACAAATAATCGTACTCGTAGCGAAACCCACAAATGAATTCTTACGTTTAATATACATCGAGTTTTACATCCCCGCGCTCTTTCACAAACCGGGTATGGGATATATCCGACTTCACATAATATACCGCACCGGAAATGGTGATTTTACATCCGGAATATGCCGTCTGTGAAACACGAATCATTCCGTTTTCTTTCATCTCCATATCATCCTGCAGTTCATCCAGCCGCTTATCGATTTCCTCAATCTGTGTATCAATTTCGGCTACACGCTTTTGGGATTGCTTCAATAACAATAGTTTTTCAACCGAAAGCTGTTCTCCCTGCTTTAATTTCTTAGCAAGCAAAACAATGTTCTGTGTTGCACTTTCCCTCTCAGCCTCAAGCTCCGGAATCTGTTTTTCCAGTCTCCGGAATTCTTCCGCGATGGTCGGGTCAACACCAACCTCAAGCAAGGTCTGTGTTCCCATATTGGAGCCGACGGTCTTTGCTTCTATCATCTGGCTGCACCGGGTACTTCCGCCGGTAATAAAGCCCTTCTTTCCGCCAACAATAACATCGGTCTTCGCGGACACCTGACTATGCATAATCGCCTCGGACTGTACATATCCGTATTTTGAAATAACCTCGGCACTTTCGATAAACTTGGAAATGATATTACCGTCGGCTATCAGCTTACCACGGGACATTCCCTGAATACCTCTCATCAAAATAATCTGACCGCCTGCACGAATCTCCGCGCCTTCCACTACTCCGTTGACAATCACATTTCCTTTTGCCTCGATTTTAAAGCCGGTACGCACATTTCCCTTTACCAAAACATTTCCTTCACAGGTTATATCTCCGGTGGAGGAATCCACATCTACCGGTACTTCGTATGTATCCGACACGAATACCTTATCATCCACAAGACTGACATGACCGTTTACGTCAGAGTACATTTTTAATCCGTCCTCCGACAAATGAATACGGTTGGCATGACGCAAAATCAGATTATTTACCTTTGCCGGACGTATCGGCTTGCCGCATACATCGATTCCCGGTCTTCCCTGTACCGCCGGTTCAAGCTCCGCCAATAAATCTCCCGCTCTGACCGGACAAATGGTATCCAAAGTATGGAAATCCACGGAACCGTCCTCCAAAAGCTTCGGCTTAGCCGTCAAATCCGTATTAAAATGATATGTAATCTTAGCATCCTTTCCCTCAATCGGAGGTGTTGCCTTAGCCAATACAATCGGTGTACAGAACACACGCTCCGTCATAAGCTCATTCAGGCGTTCTTCCTGTAATCCGTACTTTACACCGCCACGAACCAGTTCACCGATAATCTCGTCTCGGGACATTAATGCCCGCCCTTCTGCCGGCGGGAATAAGATAATCTCCGCCTGTGTATGATTTGTATCAATCGTAACAATGGCAGACTCGTCCATCGGATGAACCTTCTCCGCAGTAAGTCGTAATTCGGTTTTTTCTTTTATTTTTCCCAGAGCATCCGATACAGTTTTTTTATCGTACCCGATACGCCACTTTGTCAAATACGCATCTACCAGATCAAAACGAACCGGTTTTCCGTCTTCCTTCGGCGGATATATCACAATATAGGTTCCGTTATCTCTGATGCTGATGCGGAAATATCCGTTTACCTGTGCCATTCTTTACGCTCCCTTTCTTAGAAAAATATCTCTATCTGATTTCCAAGCTTTAAACGCAATTTTTGAATTGCTTTCGTATGCAGCTGGGAAATTCTGGATTCGGAAACCTCCAAAACCTCACTGATTTCCTTTAAGGTAAGCTCCTCATAATAATACAATAGGATTACCTTCTTCTCCTTTTCGGTCAGAGACTCCAACGATTGAACCAGAACCTCCTTCATGGTCTTTTGCTCCATCTGCTTTTCCGGTCCGGCAAAATCTTCGCTTTCTACCGTTCCGACAATTCCGTTTTCGCTTCCCTGCTCCAGATATTCATCCAAAGACACAACTCCGGCAGCCTTCGTCTGGGCCTGCCATTGCGAAAGTTCATCCACGGAAATCTCAAGCTCTGCCGCCAATTCTTCATCTGTAGCAAATCTGCCGCTTTCGGCTTCCAGCTTCTGATAAGCGGCATCCATTCTCTTTTGTTTTTGTCTGACGGTACGCGGCAACCAATCCATCCTTCGTACCTGATCCAAAATTGCACCCCGAATACGCAAAGAAGCATACGTTTCAAACTTCACGCCCTTGTCAAAATCGTACTTATCGATTGCATCAATTAATCCGAAGGTTCCGTATCCCACCAAGTCATCATACTCGACATTATAGCCTAAGTATATGCCAAGCTTACCTGCTACGATTTTCACAAGACCAGCATATTCAATTATAATCTTTTCGCGCAGTTCCGGGGTTTTATTCTTGCTGTATTCTTCCCACAGTTTTAACTTTTCTTCTGCACTCATAGGCTCTCCTGTCCTTACTTACTATTCTTCCGTAACATCCG
>JAFTPY010000225.1 GCA_017463035.1 Lachnospiraceae bacterium | reverse complement strand
ATTGATACCCAGCATGGTAACACCGCCCTTGGACTTGTTATAAAGCACGGAAGCCAAATTACACGGAACCGCCGCAATCGGAATATCTCCCTTGATAATGCTGGCGGTAATCTCATCTGCCGCGCCTGCAATAGTAAACTTGTAATTATTTGCGGTGGTGCCTGCCTCTGCATCCTCCATAATCTTCAACATACCGAGAGCCGTCGGTCCCTTCATTGCCGCAATACTCACATCTACCTTTTCCTTCGGAGCGACCGTCGGTGCTGCCGGCTCTGTTGTAGGCTCTGCCGGCTGATTCTCATCGCCGCCCGTTACCTCCTGCGTCACCTCAGGAGCCTTGGTCGGGTCGGTCTGACCTTCCTCCTGCTTTCCGCAACCCGCGAATGCAGACACCAGCATCATTGCCGTCAATAACAACGCTAACTTCTTTTTCATAAAAACCTCTCTTTCTTCTGACCGGGAACGTATCCCGCATCCTCAGAATTTATTTTTTCTTTTCACCGCTTCCTCGGGACTCCTCAGAATAGGTGCGGAAGGTGCAAACCTTCCGTGCAGTATTATACGGGATAGATGAAAAAATGTCAATCTTCCCATAAAAATAAAGGGATCGGCACCGACCCCTTTACACATTCTTCTATTCATCACCGATAACGATTTTTAAACAGGCAACCGCACTCTCGGCATCCACATAAACCACCGGAAGGCTCTCATCCTCATAAGCCGGTACCATATCGGAAAAACCGCATACCACGCCTTTTCCTTCTAATTTCACACGTACCATAGCCGGCACCTTAATTACTACTTTACCGCCCAAGGTACGAACCTTTACAAACGTCTCTTCGGAAAGCTCTGCCTCGCTCAAATCCAGTTCCGCACAGGCTGCGACAACCGTCATATCAATATCGGAAACCGGCATCTCCGGACAAACGGTTCTCCGGACCATTCCGAAGAAATAACGCTTCTTTTCATTTTCCTCATTGTCCGCCTCCAAACGAGCAGAGAGACGATTCATCACCTTCTTTGCCGCCGTCACCGCACCGTATACCGTAGCTGCAAACACCGCCAGACGGAACAGGCACCGAAACAAGCAACACTTTTCTTCCTTCACCGTTACCACTTCTTCTCTCATCTTATACTCCTTTCTATTTACGCTTTAAACCGATACCCCACGCCCCATTGAATCGAAACAGCTCGCTGTTTCGGCGCCGGGCGGGAGCAGCTTTGCTGCTTTCCTTGCCCGCCCGTGTGCATCCCACGGGTTGAAACCATATGGGGCATTCATGCGCTTACGCTTTAAATCTGTACCCCACACCCCATATGGTTTCGATGTACTGTGGGTTTGCGGTATCGGTCTCTATCTTTTCACGTACCTTCTTGATATGCACCGTTACCGTAGCAATATCTCCCACGGAATCCATGTCCCAAATCTCCCGGAACAATTCATCTTTGGTAAATACCCGGTTCGGATTTTCCGCCAGATACGTTAAAAGGTCAAACTCTTTGGTAGTAAACGGCTTCTCCTCTCCGTTTACGAATACACGGCGGGCTGTCTTATCAATACGTAATCCCCGGGTCTCCACCGTCTTATTCTCCTTGATCCCGCTGCCCACCAAACGCTCATACCGCTGGAGATGTGCTTTTACCCTTGCAACCATCTCGCTTGGACTAAAGGGCTTTGTCATATAATCGTCAGCTCCGAGACCCAGTCCGCGAATCTTGTCTACCTCATCCTTCTTTGCGGAAACCATCAATATCGGAATATCCTTTGCTTCACGAACGGCCTTACATATTTCAAAACCGTCGCTTCCCGGAAGCATTAAATCCAAAATAACCAAATCATAAGCCTCTTCCAAGGCTGCTTTCTTTCCCTTTGCTCCATCCTCCGCGATGGTTACTTCATAGCCGGAAAGCTCCAAATAGTCCCGCTCCAGCTCCGCAATTGCGGTCTCATCCTCAATAATTAAAATCCTCGCCATACTTCCTCCTTTTCCGACACGCTACGCTTTGATTTCCCCGAGAAAGCGAAGCGCCTGCGGCAATTTCTGTTCCTGCCCGTTCTTTCGCACCTTTAGCAAGGTAAACGAAATCGTGGTGCCTTCCCCTTCTGCGCTTTTTGCGCTGATGGTGCCGCCATGGTCCTCCACAATCTGTTTTACGATTGCAAGTCCCAGGCCGGAACCGCCTTTCCCCGTATTTCTGGAAGTATCCCCTCTGTAAAACCGCTCAAAAATATGCGGTAAATCTTTCTTCGGAATCCCTGCACCCGTGTCGCTGATTTCCGTACGGATATAGGACAACTCATCGATTAACGTTATGGTAATCTCTCCGCTGTCTTTCGATAAGTATTTCACCGCATTCCCGATGATATTCATGGTAATGCGCTTTAACTGTTCTCTGTCTGCATATACCTCGTCATCTTCAGACAGCCTATCTGCCAACGATATTTTAATATTCCTCTGCTCCAACTCCGGCTCGTCTTCTTCGATACAATCCGCAAAGAACTCCTTCAGCCGGACCTTTTCAAAGTGGTACGGATAAGATTTACAGTCAATCCTCGTATACAGTGCCAGCTCCTCCACCATACGAGTCATATCTTCCGCCTTGCTTCGTATGGTACGCAGATACTTTTCCTGCTTTTCCGGCGTATCCGCCACACCGTCCATCATTCCCTCCGCATACCCCTTTATGGTAGTCAACGGAGTTTTTAAATCATGAGAACTGTTACCGATTAAAGTACGCAAATCCTCCTCGTACTGAATCCGGGTATCAATTTCCGTTT
>JAFTPY010000224.1 GCA_017463035.1 Lachnospiraceae bacterium | reverse complement strand
TAAGGAGAGTAAAATGAAGCGGATAGAGCGTTGTGAATACGGACGTATCAATGCGGAAAAGAGAAAAAACATCATCGGAGCTCTGAGTATGGTGCTTATCGGTGTTGCAATTTTTATTTTGGGACTGTGTCTTAATAAATTTGAGAAAACCAATATCTTTACGGTGGTAGCGGTACTGTTTGTACTTCCGATGGCGCGGTATCTGACTACGGTCATTGTTCTGCTCAGGTATAAGACACCGGACAAAAGTCTCTATGAGAAGGTGAGGGGAGCGGTCCCGGAAGGAAGTGTGTTGTTTTCCGATTATGTGTTTACTTCCGGTGAGCGTGCCATGGGCATGTCCTTTTTTGTGCTTACGGGCAATGAGCTGATCGGTCTAGCCATGAGTGAGAAGGAAAAGACGGAGAAGATGACCGAGTATCTGAGCACGGAGCTGAAGCGGCGTGCAATTCCGGGGAAGGTGACGGTACATAAGGAACAGGACAAATTTTTTTCCGCATTAAAACGGGTGGAGAAGGCTACGCGAACCGCGGAAGAGATGGGAGAGTTAATCGAGTTTTTACGTTCTCTGGCGGTTTAGCCGGAGAGATTGTACAAGGCAGGAGAGGCTATGAAAAAAATAGTAGTATCGAAAAATGAAGCCGGACAAAAGCTTTTAAAGCTTCTTGCAAAGTATCTGGATGCGGCGCCTCAGAGCTTTTTTCATAAGATGCTGCGTAAGAAGAATATTACCTTAAACGGGAAAAAGGCAGACGGTTCGGAGCTTTTACGGGAGACCGACGAGGTCTGCCTGTTTTTGTCGGAGGAAACCATTGCATCCTTTCAGATAAGGAGTGCAAATAATACGACAGCGGTAGAACGAGATAAAACTACAAAGAAACCGAAGGAATTGTCTGAAATCCGGGTGGTGTACGAGGATGAGAATGTCCTGATTCTGAATAAGCCGGTGGGAATACTGTCCCAAAAGGCAGTGCCGGAGGATTATTCGTTAAACGAATGGGTGATTGATTATTTGTTGGAGCAGAAGAAGCTGACAAAGGAGGAATTACAGACCTTCCGGCCGGGAGTGTGTAACCGATTGGACCGGAATACCAGCGGTCTTATAACGGCGGGAAAGAGTCTTATCGGATTGCAGATGCTGTCGGAGCTGTTTAAGGAGCGGACGGTGCATAAGGATTATCTTTGTATTGTATGCGGGAAGGTAAAAGGTGCCAGCCGTTTACGGGGATATTTGGAAAAGAATGCCCGGACCAATAAGGTAACGGTAGAAGCAGAAAAACGTTCGGAGGACAGTACCTATATCGAGACAGAGTACATGCCGGTGGCGGCGAATGAGAAGTATACGCTTTTAAGGGTACGCTTGGTTACCGGTAAGACACATCAGATACGTGCTCATTTGGCATCGGTGGGACATCCGCTTCTTGGAGATACCAAGTACGGAAGAGCAACGGAAAACAAGATGCTCAGAGAACGTTTCGGATTGAAAAACCAACTGCTTCATGCGGCATATTTGGAATTCCCGGAGAGGCTGTCTGCGTGTAATACAATGGAAGGAAAGAAGCTTTACGCACCGGTACCGATGTTGTTTGAGCGAATTGCGAAGGAACTGGGAGTATATGATCGTTGTCTGAACAAAGCGGGACGATAGAATATGTGTAGGAATGCTGCAGAGAAAGCGGAACGGGGGAACTTCCGGGGCGGACGGTTATGAAGCGCAGAAAGGAGTATTAAGATGGGGGAATGGAATTCGCGGGGGCTGCGAGGCTCCGCTCTTGAGGAATTGATCAATCTGACAAACGAACGCTACCGCGAACTGGGCCTGGCCTTAATTCAGAAGGTACCGACGCCGATTACACCCATTGAAATCGATCAAAAGACCAGGCACATTACTCTGGCCTATTTTGAAAAAAAGAGTACTGTGGACTATATCGGTGCGGTACAGGGGATTCCGGTGTGCTTTGATGCCAAGGAATGTGCCGAGGATACCATTTCCTTACAGAATGTGCATGAGCATCAGTTTGAATTTATGGAAGCTTTTGAACGGCAGGAGGGAATCGCGTTTCTTTTGATTTATTATACGGCAAAGGAGCAGTATTATTATTTGCGTTTTGAAAAACTGAAAGAGTTTTATGACAGGATGCGGAGCGGAGGCAGAAAGAGTTTTCGGTCGGATGAACTGGAGAGGGACTTTTACTTGCCCAAAGGAAAAAATGTGCCGGTACCGTATTTGGAAATGTTGCAAAAGGACTTAGACGTCAGGGAAGAGGAAGCAAAGTAGAATGAGGTACTGTTTCTTGACATGAAAAGTAAAAAGGAGTAAAATAAAAGGTAGCGAAAGCTACTGAAAACGAAGGAATAAGGGTGTTATCCGCGGGATAACAAGAAGGAGGATACAATGGTTTGCAGTAAGTGCGGAAAGGTATTTGCCGAAAACGTGAGGTTTTGTACGAATTGCGGAACGGAGTTAAAGGCTGAGGAAGAAGCAGGGGCTGTTGTTGCGGCTGAAGACGAGGCGTCAGAAAGAACAGAAGCGGAGCAGTCAGCGGTTGATTCGGCGGAAGGAACGGATGCGGTTGCTGTTGGGCAGGAGGATTCTGCGGAGGAGAACGTGGTTGCGAATGAACAGACAGAGACCGGGGACGCAGAGATTGCTGTACCGCAGGAGTCTTCCGGGGAAGGAACCGAGGTAGCCGTTGCGGAAACGGTAGAAACGGAAGTGGTATCGGGAGAAGTTACCGACGGAAAGAAGAAAAAGGCTAAGGTTAAGGATGTGAAGCCGCCGAAGGAAGAGGGAAAGAAATTCGGAAAGGCAGGAATCGGTCTTGCACTGGTTGCGATTTTGTTGTGTATTTTTATTCCGGTAGCCCTTTCTTCGGGGAAGGAAGAGTATGTTGCCCTTTCGGATAAGTCTGTAATGGATATCTACAGTGGAGACGAGGGATTTTTCGCATACTTTGCTGACGGAAAGAAGCTGGTGCTTGACGATATTCTTTTTTCAAATGTATGTGCGAGTCAGGATAAGACCGTGTATTGTTATATGAACGAAAACGGAGAGGTATCGATTATCAAAGACGGCAAAGCCTTAAAGACCGGAATCGAAGATGCCAAAGGGATCAAGGTTTCCGCGGCAGGCGACACATTGGTGTATTTCTCCGACTGTGAATATCAGAACGGAACGGAAGTCGGTACGCTTCACCTTTACTTTATTAAAAAGGGTAAGGATGTAGTCGTTGCCGAGGAGGTTGTTACAAACAGTGCCGTATTGTCCCCGAACGGTGAGACGGTGGCATATGTAGGAGAGTATGATGCTGCGAATGACTTCAGAGGCTTTTATTCCGTAAAAGGAAAGAAAGAGGTCGAGGTCGGAAAAGAAAAGCGCGTGTTTGCGATTGCGGATAAGGGTGCCTATGTATACTATGCGGACGATGATCGCATTTACGTGCAGAAGAAAAAGAAGGAAGCTGAAAAGCTTGCCAGTGATTTATACAGCACAGGTGTTTTGATGAATGCAGATTGCACGGAAATGTTGTTTGTATACGACGGTAAGACCTACGTAACCGTAAATGCGGGAGAAAAGCAGAAGGTTTTCGGTAAGGAAATAGAGAAGATTCTTTTAAATAATGATGGGTTGACCGCCGGTGAAATTCTTCGTGGCGGCAGAGGGGCCGTTTCTGTTACTTATACCGGTGTAGAGTCCTTGAAGGAGCATTTGTATTACACGGATACCGATGATATTGTTTACCTGATGGAAAATTATGAGACGGAGCGCCTTGCTTCCGATACGGATAAATTTGCGGTTGCGGACGACGGAACAAGTCTGGTTTATATCGACGGAGCCGATGTTGTTAAGGTGACCGATTTTGAAAAGAGCGGAGTAAAGACGGATTTAAGCAAGGATGAAGACGCTCGTTATGTATATGCGGACGGTGATTTAAAGCATGTCTATTTCCTGAACCGTGAGAAGGAATTGTACTACATTAAGGGAAAGAAGCAGAAGAAGATTGCTGATGATGTTACTTCTGCCACGGTTTCTGCCGACGGAAAGTACTGTTATTATGTTGTAGAGAATGAAAAGTTCTGTTATTCCAAAAAGGGCGGAAAAGGAAAGGAATTGTTCCGTGACGATGAAGCAAAGATAACCTGTGAGAGTGATTACGGAATTTCTGTTGCAAAGATAGCCCTGGATAAGCAGGTAGATGTATATCGTCTGGACGGAAAGAAGATGGAAGTATTCCGGTCTTATGAATCCAATATGTTTGAGGAACTGCTGGGAGATGAATACGACTGGCAGGAACTCTACGATTCTATGTTTGAATAATAAAGCAATGCAGAAAGCCGTTGTCGGTGGCAACGGCTTTTTCTCTGTAGGAAGTTATGTGTTTTTTATAGAGATTAAAATCGGTATTGACATTTTTAAGACGATGTCGTACAATATATACATTATTTTGGTAGCGAATTATCACTTTACCATGTGAAAGGAGAACGTATGGAGAAATTATTACATACGCCGGAAGGTGTTCGGGATTTGCACGATGCAGAGTGCGTGAAGAAACAGCAATTGGAGGGAAAACTGCGACATTGCCTGCACCGGTTCGGGTTTCGGGATGTGGTGACTCCGACGTTCGAGTATTTTGATATTTTCCGTAAGGAGCGGGGAACCGTTCCGTCCAAGGATATGTATAAGTTTATTGACAGAGAGGGAAATACTCTGGTGCTTCGCCCGGATATGACACCGCCCATTGCACGGTGTGTGGCGAAGTATTACAAGGATGAGATTAATCCGCTTCGTTTGTCCTACAGAGGAAATACCTTTGTGGATAACAGCGGATATCAGGGAAAGCTAAAGGAGACTACTCAGATCGGTGCGGAGCTGATTAACGACGGGTCCGTAGTTGCGGATGCGGAGATGGTAGCTCTGATGGCAGAGTGTTTAAAAGCAAGCGGTCTTAAGGAATTCCAGATTGAAATCGGTCATGTGGGATTTTTTACCGCCCTTGCGAAGGAAGCAGGCTTTACTGTGGAGGAAGCGGCAGAGGTAAGAGAGCTTATCGAAAGTAAGAATCTTTTCTCCGTGGAGCAGGCCCTTTCCGACAAGCAATTGAAGTCGGAACTAAAGGAGCTGTTTTTGAAGCTTCCGGAGCTGTTCGGCAGTGTGGAGCGTCTTTCCGAAATCCGCAGTATGACCGATAATGCCGAGGCTTGTGCTGCCATTGATCATTTGATGACGTTACATAAGTATTTAGAGAGCTACGGTGTGGCGGAGTATATTTCCTATGATTTAGGTATGCTGGGTAAGTACGGTTACTATACCGGTATCAACTTCCGTGCCCTGACCTATAAGACCGGTGAGTCTGTAGCGGCAGGCGGTCGTTATGACCATTTGATGGGACAGTTCGGAAAGAATGCACCGGCCATCGGTATTGCGTTGTATGTGGATACCTTACTTCTCGGTCTTTCCAGACAGGGGCTGATTACTGCGGAGGAGAAGGAGCGTACCCTTGTTGTATACGAGAAGGCTGCGGAATGCGCCGCAATCAAGTGTGTTTGCGAGTTACGTGCCAAGGATGTATATGCGATGTTAGAGGAAAAGAGTGCGGAATGGTCAGAGTATAAGATGCGCATCGGTACAAACGGTATTGTACAGGTATATAAGGTAACCGCAGAC
>JAFTPY010000223.1 GCA_017463035.1 Lachnospiraceae bacterium | reverse complement strand
TGCCTTGTACTCCTTTACTCCCAAAACACATCCTGCTATCACCAAACAAACAGCCAATACTACCGCAATTGTGATTATGTATTTCTTTTTCATTATAAAACCTCCGTTTTGCTTATTCTGCATCAACAAATGCAGACTTTTCTTTTCGTTTTCTGGAAATAAAACACACGAAAGTCAGAAAAGGTTTCATTTTAATTTTATAAGTTTCATCTTTTTAGGAATTCTTTTTTTCTTCTTCGGAAATTATGCGGTCCAATTCTTCCAAACGATGCTCGATGGCACTTTTTTCACGGATACAACCAAGACGCCGGATTTCCAGTTTGTCAATTCGCAGGATATTTGCGCATTTTGCCCAGAATGAATTTACAGACATCGCGCCGAAAAAGATTACAGATGCAATACCGGCAACTGCCACTCCGATCATAATTCCGCCGTTTACGATATAGCCCAGCAAACCATCAATCGGTCCGCGTTGATAAAATAAACGCACGCCGCCTAAAAACAGCGCAATGATTACCAATGCCACAGCCACAATAATACACACCGAATAAATACGGCGGCATCTTCCCTGGCGGTATTTTAAATTGTCCAACTGCACATCCAAATCCCGCAATTCCATATATAACTTTGCTTTTTCTCCGCGAAGTTTATCCGCCTCCGTAGGCGGAATATAATCCTCATCCCACACATTACTTGCTTTGATTTGATTCATTCGGACTCCTTTTCCCTTTATAATGTATCCACCAGTTCCTTTCGTATTATTATAACCGCCTTTGCTCCGTTATTCAATCTTATTAAGGTATGCTGTCCGCAAGACACAGTGCTCCCCAGCCCGCTCTGTCGTCCGGCAAATCTTCCTCTCCCGGAATCGTTTTTGCACCCTTAATCAAATAGGCCTTTAATTTCTCTCCGTACAAGTACGGATCATTCCCCTGCACAATCCCCCATTCCATCAGAAGAGCCGCTGCTCCTGCCACCATAGGCGTCGCATAGGAAGTGCCGCTTACCCGTGTATAACCGCCCCGAACCGATACGGTTTCAATATCAACCCCCGGCGCCACCAAATCCGGTTTGACGGTATCAATCAGTGTCGGTACCTCTACACCGTCTGCAACTCCCTGCTCAAATCCTCCTTCCACTCCGTTACTGCGATTCCCCAATAACTGCCGGAACACATAACCTCTGCCGCTAAAATCTGCCACACCACCGGTATAAATATCATACGCGCCCACGGTAATGACACGAGATGCCGTAGATGGCACCGTCAACGTCACTTGCGGACTCTCCCGAAAGAATCTGGTCCCCTCATTTCGCGTAGAACCGCTGGGTAAAAAAAACTGATACCCTCCGTATACAATGTTCCGCGGTATCAATTCAAACGTCCAAATTCCTGCCATAATATAGTTATCTGCCTGCACTCCGAATCCTATCGATGCGATACGTTCTTCCGGAATAAAATCAATGTAAACTTCCTGAAATACCATATATGGCAAAGGCTGCCCAACATACACAAGAAGCGTTACTCCTTCCGTCCGATACCGAAATGCTCCCGGCATATTCATGGGAATCTCAATGCGCTCCCCCCGAGGCGTAATGAGTGTCACGTCAAATACATCCTGATAATATTTCCACAATTGTACATTTAAGGTTCTCTCATAATCCGCTACAGACAACTCGATTCTTTCTATCCTTTTCTCTTTTATCAGTCCTTCCACATGGCCTCCCGATGCTCCTTCATTACCACTGCCGACCACAACCGAAGTTCTTCCTATTTCAGCCGCATTATCCAGAAAACGTTCCAACAGGGAGTTTCCCCGATGATCTCCATATGTATTACCAAAACTTAAATTAATCACCAAAGGCATCTGCAATTCTCTTGCTTTGCGCAGTGCGTACGTAACCCCTCGCATAATCTCTGTGGTTCTTGGAAAAGCATTCTCCCGCTGTGCACCTAATTTTACAATCAATAACGATGCCTCCGGTGCTACACCTTTTCGGAACGGCTCTTCTGCGGTTCCGCCTGCTGCCAGGATTCCCGCCACCGCGGTTCCATGACCACTGACATCTACGGTCGGAATGAAACGTCTCGCTTCCGCCTCACTTCCAAGGGATAAAGCTGCATCAATCTGCTCTTTGGTAAATTCCACACCGGTTTGAAACCCTTCCGGTGACACCCTCCCCAACTCCGCGTCAGGAGCCAACGACTGGTCCCACAACGCCTCAATTCTGCTACTGCCATCCCCATTTCTGAAATTCTCATTATAAAAATCAATGGAGCTATCCAATATAGCCACCAACACACCCTTCCCCGTCAGAAAAGGTTCTCTGTCGGTTACCGTACTGATACAGCTCTCTCTCAGTGCCGTGATATCCTGAAAATAAAAAGGTTTCGGCTTTTCCACATATTCAATTTCCGGCAATGCCACAAAATCATCTAAAAGAGTATCCGGTAATGTAACAATGGCATATCCTGCAATCAAAGGCTCAATTATAATTACATCTGATGCATAGCGCTCAATATCTCCTTGATACTTTATAATAATTTCCCAAGTATCGCTTAATAAATCAAATCCCTCTCTTAAAAGGGGAGATTGCTCACGTTCTTCCGCATCTACAGAGAGGGATAAATTTAAAAGGTTTTCTATTTTTTGGCTGTCCATAGGAACTCCTGAATATATCATTACAATAATTTATGCTGTTAATAAATGTAATATTTCTTTTATGCAAGTTTACATAACACCTTTCCTTGACAGCAAAAAAGCGGTCAGCCAAAGCCAACCGCTACTTTTACTTTTATAGAATTACTGTCCGGGATGATATTCGCGAAAAAACTTAATCAGTCCCTGTAACACATTGGTTAATGTAGGAATGTCTTCCTTGTCTAACGATGCAATCACCGCTTCCGTCATTTCATCATGGAAATTTTTATGTTGGGCAAACGCACGCTCGCCCTTATCTGTTAAGCGAATCATAACCACAC
>JAFTPY010000222.1 GCA_017463035.1 Lachnospiraceae bacterium | reverse complement strand
GGAGGCGGCGTTACGGATGTATCCGGGACGTGCACTGGTGAATTCCGTATCTTTAGAAGAAGGCAGAGCGGAGCGGTTGTTCCCGCTGGTTAAGAAGTACGGTGCCATGGTGGTGGTATTGCCTCTCGGCAGTAACGGACTGCCGAAGGATGCCGCAGAGCGCAGAGAAAATTTGCGTGCCTTGGTACAAAAGGCGGGAGAGTACGGAATCCCGAAGGAGTCTATTGTGGCAGACGGTCTTGTTATGACCGTGGGAGCGGAGCCGCAGGCGGCATTGGATGCCTTGGATACCATAAAATATTGTAAGGAGGAGCTAGGGGTAGCGACTACCTGTGGCTTGTCCAACATTTCTTACGGATTGCCTGAGCGGGGTTATATTAATACTGCATTTTTGATGATGGCGATTACGAACGGACTTACCATGGCCATCGTAAACCCGAATCAGGATTTGCTGATGAATCTGGTGTATGCGGCGGATGTGCTCCGAGCGAAGGAGGATTCCGCGAAGCGTTACATAGAGCGGGCGGAATGGATAGGAAAAAAGAGAGAAGAAGAGGCTGAAAAGGCGGCGAAGAGTGCGACTATACCGGCGGCCGGAAGCGTATTGGCAGCGGGTCCGGCAGAGAAGATGGATGAGGGCAAGACCGGCTTGCAGAAGACGGAGTCCGGAGTAACTTACGGTAAGGAGACTTCTTTGATGCAGGCTGTTTTGCGAGGAGAGAAAAAGGCGATTGTTACCCTGACCGGGCAGGCGTTAACCGACGGAAAGGAAGCGTCGGCAATTTTAGAGGAAGAGCTGATTCCTGCCATAACGGAAGCCGGCAATCGGTTTGAACAAAAGAAATATTTCCTGCCGCAGTTAATCGGAGCGGCGGAGGCTATGAAGGCAGCGGTAGAGGTGTTGGAGCCACAGTTACAAAAGGGCGGAGATACCACCTCTGCCGGTACGGTGCTTATTGCCACGGTAGAAGGGGACATTCACGATATCGGAAAAAATCTGGTCTCCTTGATGTTAAAGAATCACGGATTTACGGTGGCGGATTTGGGTAAGGATGTTTCCGCCGAGACGATTGTGGCAGAGGCAAAGCGGCTTGATGCGGATGTGATTGCTCTTTCGGCACTGATGACCACTACCATGCGTTCCATGGCAGATGTGATAGAGTTATGTAAAAAGGAAGGAGTACGTGCCAAGGTGATGATCGGCGGTGCGGTAACTACCGAAGAGTACGCAAAAGAAATCGGAGCTGACGGCTATGCAAGGGATGCCCAGGGAGCGGTGGTACTTGCCAAGCGTCTCGTAGGAGGAAAGTAAGATGACAAAGCGAATGAGAGGAAATGTCCTGCTGTTGCTGGCAGCGTTTATTTGGGGACTTTCCTTTGTGGCGCAAAGCGAAGGTATGAAATATATCGGTCCCTTTGCCTTTATCGGTATCCGGTCCATGCTGGCAGGAGTTTCGCTGGCGGTATTTTTGGGAATCCGGGCAGCGGTGTCAGCCGGGAAAAAACGAAAGGAAACGAATACCGGAAATGTAGCGGAGGATGTCGGGAAGACTTCCGGGGATACGAAGGAAGCTAAGCTGACAGGAAAGAAAACGTTACTTCTCGGCGGTGTAAGCTGCGGTATTATATTGTTTGCGGCAACCATGCTGCAGCAAATAGGAATTTTGCACAACAATGAACCGGGGAAAGCAGGTTTTATTACTGCTCTGTATTTGATCTTGGTGCCGCTTGCAGGTATCTTTTTCCGAAAGAAAATCGGGGCGAAGGTATGGATTGCGGTAGTGCTGGCAGTGTGCGGTATGTATTTGCTTTGCATTACAGAAGGTCTGCATATGACAACGGGAGATTTGTATCTTTTGGGGTGCGCCTTTGTGTTTACCCTGCATATTTTGGTCATTGACTATTTTTCTCCGAAGGTAGACGGAGTGGCCATGTCCTGTATTCAGTTTTTATTATGCGGAGCTTTGGGCATGACCGGTATGTTTCTTACGGAAACCGTGGAGTTATCCCATGTGCTTGAGGCTTGGCTTCCGCTGGTATTTTCCGGTGTGTTTTCCGGAGGAGTGGCGTATACGCTTCAGATTGTGGCCCAAAAGGATACGGAGCCGGCCATTGCCTCGCTTCTTATGAGCCTTGAATCGGTATTTGCGGTGTTCGGCGAGTGGCTGATTTTGGGGCAACTATTGTCCGCAAGAGAGTTTGCGGGCTGTGGATTAATGTTTGCCGGGATTCTTTTGACACAGTTACCGGAGAAAAAACGCGGGAAACAGGCAAAGATTTAGCGTTGTGTAATTAAAAGTTTTATGCTATCATAAAGAGGAATAAAATAAACTTGCACGAAGGTTCCGAAGGAAGTTTTATAGTTTATACGGACGATACCGTGCGGAAAAGAGGGAGCATGTATTCGGTTGGATTAAAAAAAGTGGTAGAGAAGATGCAGCTTGAGAATTGTACACCGGAGATTGATATCAGTCATATACTGATTAAGCATCCGGATGTTAACCGTCCTGCATTGCAGTTGGCAGGCTTTTTTGATTATTTTGATGCGGAGCGCGTGCAGATTATCGGAAACGTAGAGCATGCTTATATGGAAAAGATGGAAAAGGATCACGGCATCAGTATTATGGAAAAACTGATGAGCTTTAAAGTGCCGTGTATCGTATTCTGCCGTAATATCGAAGTGCCGGAGGAGATGCGTAAGATTGCAATCGAAGCAGGTGTTCCGTTGTTCCGGTCCCCGGCATCCACCTCTTCCT
>JAFTPY010000221.1 GCA_017463035.1 Lachnospiraceae bacterium | reverse complement strand
TTTCCTTTTCCCGTCTGCCCCTGCAACTCAGAACCTTCCACACCCTGCATTGCTTTCAGCTTTTCTTTCCCCATTGTCACCTCATCCATCGGTGCCGCTTCCTCGATAAACTCTTCCTTTACTTTTCCCAAAGCCTGCAATAATTTTTCATTTTTCATAGTACGATACCCTCCTTTTCCAACGTCTGCTTTAACTTACTCCGCATACGGAGCAGTGTCATTTTCACATTGCTCTCACTCAATCCAAAATCCTCTGCAATCTCTTTTACGGAACTCATGTACCAGTACCGGCGCATAAAAATCTTTCTCTTTTCCGCCGGAAGACCTTCTAAAAACCGGTTCAATTCCTCCACCAAAAGAGCCTCCTCCGCCGCCTCGTTCGTGCTGTCGGTTCCCGGAATACATTCTGTAAGCTCCTCCAATGCCAATAGCATTTGACCTCCGCCCCGTTTTTCTCTGTTCTTATGCTTATACCGGTTCAACGCCAAATTCCGTGTGATTTTTCCGAGAAAAGCCGACAACCTCTCCGGACACTGCGGCGGTATGGCCTCCCATGCCCGCAACCAGGTATCGTTTACGCACTCCTCACTATCCTCCTCGTTCCGCAGGATGTTATATGCAATGGTATGGCAATACCTTCCGTATTTTTTCGCAGTCTCCGACAGAGCAGCCTCCGAGCGCTCATTGTATAATGCAATAATCTGCCTATCGTCCATAACCTTCTCCTTCCGTATGTAATAAGGCCTTACATACTAACAGACAACAAAAAGGAGTAGTGCGTCACACTACTCCGAAATTTCAAATTCTACCCAATAGGTTGCTTCATCCCAGTCTCCCGAATCACGCCAGTCTATAAAATCCTTTGCCAACCGGTATGTCCCTGCCGGGAGCTTCCCGTACAGCCATTCCCATGAAAGCTCAAACTCCCTGCTTTTTCCGTCCGTAACCGGGTAGCCCATATCATCCCAACCGTATTCTTCAATTACCGTGGGCACATGTTTCCACATTCCGTCTTCGAAAACAAGCAGCCGGTAATCGGTTCCGCACATAAGCTCTCCGGTGGGATTTCCTCCTTCCTTCGCGCATACAAGGGTCAGACCGGTCGGGGTTACATCCTTCACCGAAAGGGTCAATCCCCAGTTCGGAAAGTCCGCAGCCATATCGACGGCAGACTCCAACCAGCCCATGGCCATCAAATCACTTATGATCTTCTTCGGAATATTCTCAATACTTCCATCTTCTAACTTAAACACGGCATAAACACCGGTACCTCCCGGATAGGACTCCTTAATTCCGCCATGGACAAATAAAATCTTATCTCCGGTCTTCAGCTTTTTAAATAACTCCCGTTCCGTCCGATTGGACATCACAATCGGTGACATATACCGCTCCCGTTCTTCCTGATCTGTAATTCCGTCAGGGGCATCGTCCGTCACAACCAAACTGACACCGTCTCTGCCGGCCAGATATCTCCCCGTAGAAAAGCCCAACTCCTTTTTTGCCATGATTCCAAAAAGGATTAGGCATACAATGATAAGCACCGCAAGCACACTTCCTACAACCACCACCGGAAGTAACCATTTTCTCTTCTTCCTTGTAGTTCTCGGTTCTGCATTTCTTCGTTTCATTTCACACTCCCCTTTCGTATTCCGCACTTTTGTTTCTGCTCCCACTTCACTTTTATTCCTATTTTTCTTATCTTACTTCCGTTCCGCCCCATTCCACCAGGGTAAAACCGGTACGTTCCGGCGCGATAAGACTCTGCTCCGGAATCTCTGTATAAGTTTCCGCACCCTTCCATGCCATAAACACCCGAAGTAAGCAATCCGGTGCCGGACTTACGGTCAACGTCGCCGCCTCTGTTTAAGTCTCTGTCTGGAAGGAACTGATATTGTACGGATTCTGCTCCATCATCGGCAGCCAGTACACGATAAACTCATTGGCTTCCCGACGATTCAGTCCCAAACTTGTCAATGCCTCTTCTAAAAAAGCCGCCGTTTCATCCCCTTTTATACAGAAACCTTCGGAGAAGTCATACTCAAAATCCGCCTCACCTTCCCAGTAAAGGTAATTGTAGGTTTGCCCTTTGGCATCGGTCAATGTTCCGTCCGGCAGAGCCGTTACCTTCCAACCCTCCTCATATGCGGGATAAGTACAGGTCAAGGGTCCGTCTGTTAAGGAAAGCTCCACAGAAACTTCCGTTTTCTCTTCCGGGTAAAGATAAATGACCGGCTTATAGCACATGATTTCATCCAAATCCCGCACATAAGGCTCTATCGTCAGCATGTCTGCCTCTCTCCGCTGACGTTCTGCATCGTAATAAAGCTTCCCGCAGGTACAAGTCACCTGATCCCCGATGCACCAATCCTCGGAAAGTGTTCCGTTTAACTTAATCGTCTCGTCCTCCGCAAACATGAGTCTTGCAAAGAAACAATCCTTGTATATCTTAATAATACGGAGTGCCTCCATCCTGTTGGCGTCAAGCTTTTCCGAGTTGTCTTTATCAAGCCATGTTCCCCCATACGTAATGTCTCTGTTCTTGTCAGAGGCTTTCCAACGCTTCACTACAATCTGTGCCGGATAAGACTCCCGTACCGTTCAGTTATAGATAATTTCCACAATATCCCCCGGTTCTGCGCCGATATCCTCCAGAAGCTCCGTTGAAAAACTGATTTTATCACTGCTCCTTAACTCCCATTCGCCCTCCAAAGGCTCCACGGTAACACCGTCTTTCCCTACCTC
>JAFTPY010000029.1 GCA_017463035.1 Lachnospiraceae bacterium | reverse complement strand
GCAAAATCCTGAAGTTTGGCCCCAGGCAAAATTTGCAGAAGATTCTAAGTTGGTATGGTATGCAGAAGCCGGTGAAAAGACCACGAAGTTTTGGGCGAATTTTGGGGATACGGACCCGAATGGGGAAAATGTAGAAATCGTGGTACGTCCTTTCTGTTTCTGGCCTAAGAAGACCGGACTGAATTATATTACTGTGAAGGGCTTTACCATTTGTCAGGGGGCTCCCCAGTGGGCACCGCCGACGGCGCTTCAGGAGGGGCTTATCGGACCGCACTGGAGTAAGGGATGGATTATTGAAGACAATGTGGTATTCAGTACCAAATGCGTAGGTATCAGTTTGGGTAAGGATTTGGATGCCGGTCACAGCAGAGGACCCAAAGGAAAAGATAAGGGTGGTACCCAGAGAGAGCAGGAGGTGATTTTCCGTGCTCTTCATGGAAACTGGCATAAGGATACTATCGGTAGCCATATGGTACGCAACAATGTGATTCACGACTGTGAGCAGGCCGGCGTGGTAGGTCATTTGGGCGGTGCCTTTAGTACCATTACCGGAAATACCATTTACAGAATTCATCATAAGCGTGTGTTCCACGGAGCAGAAGTGGCAGGTATTAAGCTGCATGCGTCTTTGGACACCCAGATTACGAATAATAAGATTTACGGTTGCTATCGTGCGGTATGGTTAGACTGGCAGGCACAGGGTACCCGTATCAGCAGAAATGTGTTTTTTGACAATCTTTCCGAGGATTTCTTTGTGGAGGTATGTCACGGACCGTATTTGGTGGACCATAATTTGTTCCTGTCCCCGATGAATTTCAGAAACATGTCCCAGGGCGGTGCTTTTGTACATAATCTGTTTGCGGGCAGAATTTTACCGAAGGAAGAATTGGGACGTGCTACTCCGTATCACTTCCCGCACGAAACCGCGGTTGTCGGATACAACAATTTTTCCGGCGGAGACGACCGTTATGTGAATAACCTGTTCTTGGGTGACGGAGATCAGGAAGTAAAGCCGATGACATTCTTCGAGCATTTGCCGCTTCCGGAGCGTAAGGAGCGAGAGGATGGAGGTACGGTGATGGACGGTGTACCGGCGGACTCTATTTGCTATTTGCATCCGGCGGGACTTTCCTGCTACGACAAGTATCCGACCGGTGATGAGAAAATGCCGTGGGAGTACACGGAGGAAGAACGTAAGGAACGAATCGAGAAGTACGGCAGCATTTTCCCGCTTGGCCGTTGGGCAATTCCGGTGCAGATTAAGGATAATGCATATTTCGGCGGAGCGGTAGGCTGTAGCCACGAGCCGTCAGCGAAGGTATGTGAAGAGCCGGGCATTACGGTAACGGTTTCCGAGGATAAGAAGAGCGTAAAGATATGCATCAAGAATGCAGACTTACTGGGTGGAGAAGGCTCGAAGCTGTTGTCGGCAGATAGCCTCGGAACATCTTATCATGCGGAAATGGCGTATGAGAATCCGGACGGTACCAATATCGTATTTGATACGGACTTCTTCGGAAAGAAGCGTCCGGCAGGCAACGTAACACCGGGACCGTTTGAGGTAATGGGTAGTGAGAAGCAGGATGCGGAGTTTGAGCTGTAAGGGAAAAAGAGATTGCAAAAATAAAAGAGATATGATAAACTAAAATCAGAAAAAGGAACAACCGCCCACAAGGTGGGTTGACCTATGTGATTGGATAGAAAGACCACCCTATCAACCGGCCAAAGTTAAGAGGGTGGTTTTTTCTATGTTTGTTTACTTACAAAACGTAAAAACGAATGTAAGCAAAGCTATAAGAAAGAGTCCGAAGGACAACAAATCTTGAAAATCAAATTTGTTTCGATTCTTCATAAGCTCCACCTCCATTCCGTAAGAATGAAGGTCAACCCACCCTGTAACACGATTGTTCCGTAAATTTATTATAACACGACCAGAACAAATGTTCAACTGAAATTTTGAAAATGTATTGACATATATTATATTGGTGGTTATAATGGTCAGCGTAGTGATTAGTTTTTCTTTTATGGTTAGGAGGCGATTTGTATGACAATCTTATTTAAGTCGGATGTTGTATCGGTCGCCGTAGCTCTGTCCAATTTCTAATTGCACAGGGAAGCAATCTTTCGGTGAGTTTTAGGGCACGTCCGCGGACGTGCCCTTTTCATTTGCCGCAAAACGCGGCAAATGAAAAGCACTCCTGCGGAGTGTACGTTGCACACGGCGCACAATCGGTAGTTGTTACTGCGTGACTGTGCGCCGGCGCGGAGTTTCACAAGCGAAACTCCATTTGAGCGTCACACTTCAACCCCGATCTAAATAAGAATTTCTCTTTTTATCCCAACAAAAATCAGTAACAACATCAAATGAAACACATTGCAAGGCATATTCCAAAGAACATCAACGGGACAACTCTGCCTTGCAGACAAACGAAAGGGGCAGGATACCATGAAACGATTGAAACAGACAATTTTACGTATGGAAGAAAACACAAAAACCTATAAGGAAATGTATGAGGGACGGATGTGGGTACAGCCGTATCAGAGAGATTGGACAGTGGACCCGTATGAAGATATGGACAACACTTATTACCGGGAGGACATCGGCTACCGGATTGAGCGGACCCATAAGCTGGCTCAGGACAAGCCGACCATTACCATATCGATACCGGTAAAATATCTGGGAATTACGGAGACAAGCGTTGCGGGAGCGGATTATTGTTTACGGGCATTTTTACCGTACATTGATGAGTTGAACGAGCCGCTTTATAACCGGAACCGGCCGGACAGTGAGAAGGGAAAGTATTATTGTTATCATCCGGGAGGCGAAGTACTTGCCCGAAATTCCGTGTATTTCAGGGAGTGTCCGAAAAAGGATTATACCATCGGCAGCGGTGATTGGGTCTATTTGATACCGCCGGAGGAAGTGGGGCCGCCGGAGCTTTGTTTGTGTCTGCTGATACAGGTGCAGTTGCCGGAGAAAAAGATACGAAAGACTTTGCGAATGCTGACCCAGGATTTGCCGGATGCGGTGGACCGGTATGTTGCGGAGTTTAAGCTACATGAGTATACAGATGCGTTAGAACTGGAAAGGCTTCAGAAGGATATCCGTAAGTGGCTGAAGAAAAGTCCGTATTGTGCTTTTATGGCCAATGGAAGTATTTTACCGCGAGAGGGCGGAAACGATTTGCCGATGAAGAATGCGGTGCCTTTTACGGCGATTCCCGAGGAGGAAATTGAGGTATGCGGTGTAAAGGGCATGGGCATCAAGCGGGGCGTAACCGTCATTACCGGAGGCGGATATTCGGGTAAATCCACCTTGCTTGAGGCGATTTCCGCGGGAATTTACAATCATGCCTGGGGCGACGGCAGAGAGCTTTGTATTACGGATACCACAGCCATGGGAATTGTGGCGGAGGACGGACGCAGTGTGAAAAATGTCAACATTGCTCCGTTTATTAAATGGATACCGGGACAGGACACGGCACACTTTTCCACGGAACGGGCGTCCGGCTCTACTTCTCAGGCGGCAAATATTATGGAGGCGGTCTGCATGGGAAGTAAGCTGCTTCTTATTGACGAGGACCGGAGTGCGACGAACTTTATGATACGGGACAGTCTCATGCGGGCGCTGGTAAAGAAGGAGCCCATTACGCCCTTTACGGAACGGGTGCGGGAGTTGTATGAAACATCGGGCGTTTCTACGGTGCTTGTTATCGGCGGTAGTGGGGAATATTTATCGGTGGCAGACCGGGTGTATTTAATGGAGGATTACCGGATACATAACGTGACGGAAGGTGCGAAACGATTGGGAGAGACAATTGATGCGCCGCAACCGACAGAACAGGCAGACTGGAAGCAAAACCGTATTCTGTGCAGTGAAGGATTTACTTCCTTTGTGCCGGAAACCGGCATGGAGCGCCTGGTGGTAACGGATGTGGGGATTATTTATGTGGGGGAAGAAGCCATTGATTTGCGGATGCTGTCGGGCCTGATTACCCAGGCACAACGAAATGCGGTGGGATTCTTAATACGGTATTTGGAGGTGTCCTTAAACGAGACGAGGTTTGATGTAGGGACAAAACTGGAGGCGTTGTACCGCAAAATGGAAGAGGAAGGTTTTGACTGTATCTTTTCCAATTATTTTACGGACTGTGAACGATTTATGGATTTGCCGCGAAAGGAAGATGTACTGGCAGCGGTGAACCGGATGAGGAAGGTGAGGTTTTTATGAGAATCATAGAATATTTTGAACAAACAAAGGAATTACAAAAATACCTGCGGGAGCAGATTGTACAGGGAGACTGGCGGGCGGCAAAGTATTTGTACGCGGTACTGGATGCGGGGCGATTAAAGGAACGATACGGGGAAAATACACGATTATTGTTGTTGGTGGAGGCTGGTCCCAAGGAGGCGTCGACAGAGGGTTTGCAGACGGGTTCAGGAGCGGATGAGTCCAAAAGACCGCGGATACCGGAACTTCTTGCCTTTTGCACTTTGGCGGAACGGGATGAAATTGTGGCAGAAGAGATGAGGCCGGATATGAAGCCCTGGATTGGGTTTGTGTATACCTATCCGAAACACCGTGGAAACCGCTTTTCGGAGAAATTGATTCAACATGCCTGTGTACTGGCTAAGCAGGATGGGTACGAGAAAGTGTATCTTTCTTCGAATGAGATTGGTTTGTATGAAAAGTATGGATTTGTATTTCTAAAGAGACTACATACCGTATGGGGAGAGGAGACGCAGGTGTTTGATAAGAAATTAAGAGACGAACCGGAAACAAGAAACAAAGGGGGATTGATACTATGAAACGATTGAAACAGAAAATATTGAGTATGGAAGCAAACACAAAGACGTACAAGGAAATGTACGAAGGAAGTATGTTGGTCAAACCTTGTAATAACATGCCGCCTTATGAAGATTATGACAGTACCTACTATTGGGATGATATCGGGTACAAGATTGAACGTACTCATAAGCTGGCCCAGGATAAGCCCACCATTACCATATCCATTCCGGCAAGGCATCTGGGAATTACGGAAACCGGTGTGGCGGGTGCGGATTATTGCCTGCGGGCATTTATCCCATACATTGATGAGTTAAACGAGCCACTGTACAACCGGAACCGGCCGGACAGCGAGAAGGGAAAGTATTATTGTTATCATCCGGGAGGAGAAGTGCTTCGCCGAAATTCCGTATATTTCAAGGTGTGTCCAAAAAAAGATTATACCATCGGAAACGGTGGTGCGGCACATTTGATATCACCGGAAGAGGTTGGTGCACCGGAACTTTGCTTGTGTTTGATGATACAGGTACAGTTGCCTGAGAGAAATTTGCGGAAGACTTTGCGGATGTTGACTCAGGATTTACCGGATGCGGTGGACCGGTACATTGGGGAGTTTAAACAACATGAGTATGCGGATGCATTGGAGCTGGAGAAGCTACAGAAGGATATCCGCAAGTGGTTAAGAAAAAGTCCATATTGTGCTTTTCTGGCTAACGGAAGTATTTTGCCGCGAGAGGGAGGAAATGATTTGCCCATGCAGAATGCAGTACCGTTTTTGTCTGTACCGGAGGACGAAATTGAGGTGTGCGGCGTCAAAGGTATGGGCATCAAGCGGGGCGTAACCGTAATTACCGGAGGCGGATATTCGGGAAAATCCACCCTGCTTGAGGCAATTTCCGCAGGGATTTACAACCATGCATGGGGAGACGGCAGGGAACTTTGTATTACGGATGCTACCGCCATGGGAATTGTGGCAGAGGACGGACGCAGTGTAAAAAATGTCAACATTGCTCCCTTTATCAAGTGGATACCGGGGCAGGATACGGCACACTTTTCCACGGAACGGGCTTCCGGTTCCACCTCCCAGGCGGCAAACATCATGGAGGCAGTCAGCATGGGAAGTAAGCTGCTTCTTATAGACGAGGACCGGAGTGCGACGAACTTTATGATTCGGGATGCTCGAATGCGGGAACTGGTAAAAAAAGAGCCCATTACGCCCTTTACAGAGCGGGTACGGGAGCTGTATGAAACAGAAGGTGTGTCTACCGTGCTTGTCATCGGCGGAAGCGGAGAATATTTGTCGGTAGCGGACCGGGTGTATCTGATGGAAGACTATTTGATACACGGAGTGACGGAGGAGGCAAAACGGTTGGGAGAATCGGAGGAACCGTCGCAACGGTCAGAGAAGACAACGTGGAGACAGCACAGAATACTTTCTACGGAAGGCTTTACTTCCTTTGTGGAGGGAACCGGAACGGAACGTCTGCAGATTACGGATATGGGTATCATTTATATGGGCGAGGAAGCTATCGATTTGCGGATGTTGTCCGGACTGATAACTCAGGCACAGCGGAATGCGGTGGGATTCTTGATTCGATACCTGGCGATATCCGCAAACGAAAGTAAGATGGATGTGACACAGAAACTGGAAGAAGTATACCGCCGGATGGAAACAGAGGGGTTTGATTGTATTTTCTCCAATTTTTTTACGGAGTGTGAGCGTTTTATGGATTTGCCGCGAAAGGGAGATGTACTGGCAGCGGTGAATCGAATGAGGAAAGTAAGATTTTTATGTGAAGAAGGGGGCAGATAGCTGCAAATATGATGAATAATTTTACGAAAATAAGAGAACTGAAAAAAGTATTACGTTCCAACGGACAGCAATATTTAAACGGAAAGCCGGTGTCCTATTTGTTAAGCCGCTGGAGAGAAACCTATGAGTATGTGGATGGAATCACCGTAAAATGCACACCATTGAATCCGAAGTATCCGGCCAATGTGGCAATGTATATTAATCTGGATGCGGACATTTGGGGATTGGACGGAGCGGAAATCGAAACGTATCCGGCGTTTTTTGAGGACTATCTTCTGCGGTATTATAGTAATCTGCTTGGAGAACTGAGCGAAAAGTACACTGCCAATAATAAGCTGGAGCGCCTGTTGTCGAAAATCCAGTGTCAGAAGCCGGATTGCCGGATTCTGAGGAGGAGCGGACTGCTCTACAACAAGGAGACGAGTACCTTTGTATTGAAGCTGTTTGTGCTATTCCCGACGGGGGCCGGAGTGTCCATTCTGGGAGAGCGAATCAGTCGGATGATAACGGATATTTTAAAGACCGTAGAAGAATGCAGTACATTTCTTGATAGGGAACAATTACGGGAGAGGCTGTCTGTTTATAAAAAGCAGATTGCCCTAAGAGAATTTTGTAAGGAAAAAGGCTATGTGGCGTTCGTGGCGGACGGAAGTATTTTGCCGAGAAAGGGGGACAGCGAGGAGCCTCTGGAGGGTGCGGTTCCCTTCGTGTCGCCGGAGCGTCTGCGGGTGGAGGTTCTGATGGAAGACGGAACGGTGATTTCCGGTATGGGGATTCCGAAGGGAATTACGGTCATTACCGGAGCGGGATTTTCGGGAAAAACCACGCTCCTTGAGGCAATCGAGGCCGGTATCTACAATCATGTACCGGGAGACGGAAGGGAGTTTGTGGTGGCGGAGCAAAGCCTCGCGGTAACCAATGCGGAGGACG
>JAFTPY010000220.1 GCA_017463035.1 Lachnospiraceae bacterium | reverse complement strand
GGTTTTCCGCACTTTTGTATCCATAAGATTAGTATAATACGAAGGAGGGGGGAGTGCAAGGGGAAGTTGATGCGAGAAAGGACAGAGATGTAAAGCTTCACTGTTGCAGCCGTTTCGTTTTTGGTGTAAAATAAAAGAAAAAGGGGAAAGACCAATGGCAGAACAGTTTTTAACACTGATGGCAGATTTAGACGATGATTCGCAGAAAATCATGTCCGAATGGTATAACACATTAAAGGAAACAGGCTTTACAGGTACCCAGACCCCGGGGCTTCCGTATCATATCAGTCTTGCGACATTTCCGCTTGAGAGAGAGCAGGAGGTTGTGTCTTTAATGAAAAAGGTGGCAGGAGAGTTTGCACCGATGGCGGTACATATCAGTCATGTGGGTATGTTTGCCGGAGGAAAGGTTCTGTTCGGAGCGCCGGAATTAAGTCCCGAGCTGGCAGCGCTTCATGAGGCTTGTGCAAAGAATACGATGCAGAAATATCCGTGGACGCCTCATGCAACCTTGCTGATTGACGAACCGGAGGCGGTGTATGCCGCGGTTCCTGTGCTGATGAAGTCGTTCCGTCCTTTTGTCGGAAAGATTAACCGTTTGCATTTGTGTGCGTTCTGGCCTAAGAGAGAAATTGAATCTGTGGAATTGCGATGAACGGAAAGAAGGAATGAGATGGATAGAATAGAAGCGGTGATTAACGAATGGGATCCATTGGGCTTTTTCCCGATGGCACCATTAGATGAATATAGCAACGAGGTTCAACAGATTCGATAACGAGAAAATGCAGGTTGAACAATTGGCGGTAGTTATAAACAGGATATTTGTTACATCGTTTGGAGGCGATGTCTATGAGGCAGATATAAAACACTGTGAAGAGATTGCAAAAAAGATTTTAGGATAGCTTAATTGCTGAAAACACAACACCAAAACCGGCCGTCACATTGCTGTGGCAGCCGGTTTTGCAAGAGTAAAATATTATAAAAAAGGATTAGAAACTGACAGTTTCATTGCGAACCGCTTCTTAGATAGAATAGCCGACGGTTCCGCGGGTTTCCCCGTTTTCTTCATAGATGCCGAACTTACGGAAGCGCATATAGCGGTCTTCTAAAAGGGCATCGGTCTTTTTCTTCATCAATTCGCCTAAATCGTACTTCAAATGCTCCTTGATGGTGGCACAGGTGGCTGCAAAATCATCAAAGTTTTCCGGAATGACGGTCTCGGCAACGCCGAACCGCTTCATGTCGTCTGCGGTAATGCGTAAGCACTGTGCTGCGTCTTCTGCTCTGGAAGCATCCTTCCAAAGAATACTTGCGCAGCCCTCCGGAGAGATTACGGAATATACCGCGTTCTCCATCATGTAGACACGGTCTGCGGAGCAAAGTGCCAATGCACCGCCGCTACCGCCTTCGCCGATGACGATGGAGACGGTCGGAGTCTGAAGTCCCAGCATTTCCATGATGTTCTTTGCAATGGCTTCTCCCTGGCCACGCTCTTCACCGTCGGCACCGCAGAAGGCACCCTGGGTATCCACAAAGCAAACTACCGGGCGGCCGAACTTTTCTGCCTGCTTCATAAGACGCAGTGCCTTACGGTAGCCTTCCGGCTTCGGACAGCCGAAGTTGGTCTTCATACGGGTGGCTAAATCCACACCCTTTTCAATCGCAATATAGGTAACCGGCATGCCGTCTAAGCTTCCGATGCCGGAAATAATGGCAGCATCCTCCGCAAAGTGGCGGTCGCCGTGCAGTTCAATGCGGTCTTCAAAGATTCCGTTGATGTAGGCAACGCCGGTCGGTCTGCCGTTCTGGCGTGTCATTTTTAACTTTTCATAAGGTGTCATCCTGCTGCCTGCTCCTTTCTGTGAAGCTTTAAGATGGTGGCAAGGGTGTCATTTAATTCCTCTCTCGGAACAATGGCATCTGCGAATCCATGCTCTAAAATAAACTCGGCACTCTGGAAATTATCCGGAAGCTGAGACTTGGTAGTCTGTTCTACCACACGGCGGCCTGCGAATCCGACCAGCGCATTCGGTTCTGCAAGGATAATGTCACCCTGCATTGCGAAGGAAGCGGTAACACCGCCTGTGGTCGGATCGGTCAGCACCGTAATATATAAATTCCCCTCAGTGGAATGCTTCTTTACCGCAGCGCTGCATTTTGCCATCTGCATGAGAGAAATGATGCCCTCCTGCATTCTTGCACCGCCGGAAGCAGTAAAACCAATCACCGGAATATGATGTTTGGTTGCGTACTCAAAGGTACGGGTAATCTTTTCGCCCACAACGGACCCCATGCTGGCCATCATAAAGCGGGAGTCCATAACGAAAATCGCACACGGATGTCCGCCTACGGTAGCATGACCGCAGATTACCGCATCGTCTTCGCCGGTGGCATCGATAGCCTTACTAAGCTTATCGGAATAGCCCGGGAATTCCAAAAAGTCTACGCTGGAAAGACCGGTTGCAAATTCTTCAAAGCTCTTTTTGTCTACTACCTGATTGATACGCTCTCTGCCGCCGATACGCATGTACTTGCCGCACTCCGGGCAGATGTAGTTGGCCTTACGAAGCTCCTTTACGGAAAATTCTTTTTTGCAGGCACCACAGGTCAGTTTCTCGTGGGTGAATGCCGCAATCCATTTATCGAAAATCATACTTTCTCCTCCTCTTTCGGCAGGATGGCAAAGGAGAACTCTGCGGAAACACAAAGCTTTCCGTTTACCTTGCCTACGCCCTTTGCCCAGTAGAACGGGGCCTTGCTCTTGATGATAGAGCACTCGGTTTCAAATACATCCCCCGGCTTTACCGGATTCTTAAAGCGAACGTTGTTAAGGCCGGTGAACAGTGTGGTAATTTCCTTGCCCTGCGCCATATCCTGAAACAGGACACAGGTGGACTGGCCTAAAATCTCACATAAAATCACGCCCGGCACAATCGGGTTGCCCGGAAAATGTCCCTTTAAAAAGAACTCCTCTCCGGTAATGGTTTTCTTTCCGTATGCCACGCCGTCCTTTACTTCTGCTTCATCCACCAGAAGCATATGGTCGCGGTGGGGCAGAATCTTCATTAACTCTTCTTTATTCATGATTCACCTCGATTATTTTACACGGCGGAATGCGATACAAGCGTTGTGACCGCCGAAGCCTAAGGAAGTGGAAATAGCGGTATCTACCTGTACGTTCTGTGCCTTGTTCGGAACGTAGTCCAAATCCAGTGCCGGGTCCGGACTGGTTAAGTTAATGGTCGGCGGTAAGATGCCGGTTTCCAGAGCCTTTACACAGGCAATGGCTTCCGCTGCACCCGCAGCACCTAACATATGACCGGTCATGGACTTGGTGGAGCTGATTTTTACCTTCTTTGCACCCTCTTCACCGAAGGCAAGCTTGAATGCCTTGGTCTCGGTTGCATCGTTTAATGCGGTACCGGTACCGTGTGCGTTGATGTATAAGGAATAGGTAGCGTACTCAACGCCTGCAAGAGCCTTTTCGATGGCCTTTGCGGTATAGGTAGCCTCCGGGTCCGGAGCGGTAATGTGGTGCGCATCACAGGTGGCACCGTAGCCGCAGATTTCTGCGTAAATCTTTGCGCCGCGGGCAACTGCGTGCTCATACTCC
>JAFTPY010000219.1 GCA_017463035.1 Lachnospiraceae bacterium | reverse complement strand
TTCCTCCGCAAGCCCCCGTGCCGCTTCTATTTCTTCTCCTGAAATATCCTCCGGAAACAACAACGTCGCCTCGGCATCTCTCGGAATGGCATTGTCCTTCTGACCGCCTATGAGTCCTTCTGCCAAAAACGGTACCTTTTCCCGGAGCAGGAACAAATATCTTGCCAAAAACAACACCGCATTGGTTCTGTTCTTATGGATTTCCGCTCCGGAATGTCCTCCGAAAAGTCCGGATACCGTTACCTTTGCGGTACGCCCGCCCGCAAGCACGCGCTCCGCCGGAAGCACTCCGGTCACCCGTGCACCGCCGGCACAACCGCACAGTACGATATTCTCCTCTTCGGAATCGATATTAATCATATGTCTTCCGGTAAGAAGAGCGCCGTCCAGTGCCTTTGCACCGTCCATACCGGTCTCTTCTTCCGTGGTAATCACAAGTTCTAACGCCGGATGCTTTGCCTCTGTATCATCCAGCAAAGCCAGACAATACGCCACCGCAATCCCGTCATCACCGCCAAGGGTAGTACGGTCCGCATGTAACCACTCACCGTCCACCTTAAGGGTCAGACCGTCTGTGGCAAAATCGATATCCG
Organism: Lachnospiraceae bacterium; assembly: GCA_017463035.1. Classification (GTDB taxonomy): domain Bacteria; phylum Bacillota; class Clostridia; order Lachnospirales; family Lachnospiraceae; genus SIG307. Next base: position 10,056 of record JAFTPY010000219.1, on the reverse strand, counting down.
CACCCGCTTCTTTTTCGCATACCATATCCATATGGCCCTGCAAAATCATGGTCGGATACTGCTCATAGCCAGGGGTTGCTTCTTTATAAAAAACTATATTATCCGCTGTATCACGGACATACCGGATGCTTCGCTCCTTGGCAAATGCCTCCAAATAATCCGCCATTTTCCCTACATTTCCGGAGCCGTGAGGAATCGCCGCAATCTCCGAAAAATAATACAATATCTTTTTATAATCCAGTGCGCTAAGCTCCGCTAACATAGGAAACCTCCTTAATTCTTAAAACTGTGAATCGGTGCCGGAATTCTTCCGCCTCTTGCCACAAAAGCATCACAGGAGAAGTTATTCACCGGCATAATCGGCGCATACCCTAAAAGTCCGCCGAATTCAACAATATCTCCTACATCCTTTCCGATGACCGGAATGAGACGCACCGCCGTGGTCTTCGCATTAATCATACCGATAGCCATTTCATCCGCAATAATACCGGAAATAGTGGTAGCATTGGTGCTGCCCGGAATCGCAATCATATCCAGACCCACGGAGCATACACAGGTCATTGCTTCAAGCTTCTCCAAGGTAAGGGCACCTGCCTGTACCGCATCAATCATCCCCTGGTCTTCGCTGACCGGAATAAACGCACCGCTGAGGCCTCCTACGTAAGAGGAAGCCATAACGCCGCCCTTCTTTACCTGATCGTTTAACAATGCAAGGGCTGCGGTGGTACCCGGCGCTCCGGCATGCTCCAATCCCATTTCCTGAAAGATTTCTGCCACGGAATCGCCCACTGCCGGGGTCGGAGCCAGAGACAGGTCTACAATACCGAACGGGATTCCGAGAGCCTTGGAAGCTTCGGTAGCAATCAGCTGTCCCACACGGGTAATCTTAAATGCGGTCTTCTTAATGGTCTCGCAAAGGGTACCGAAATCCGCACCGCGCACGGACTCTAATGCAGTCTTAACTACCCCCGGACCGCTGACACCTACGTTAATGATGGCATCCGCCTCGGTAACACCATGGAACGCACCTGCCATAAACGGGTTATCGTCCGGTGCATTGCAGAAAATAACAAGCTTCGCACAACCGAGGGAATCCTTCTCCTTGGTTGCCTCTGCGGTCTTAAGTACAATTTCACCCATCAAACGTACCGCATCCATATTGATACCGGTACGGGTAGAACCTACATTAACGGAAGAACATACCTGATCCGTCTCTGCCAGTGCCTGCGGAATGGACTCGATTAAAAGGCGGTCCGCAGTGGTCATACCCTTACTTACCAGTGCGGAATATCCGCCGATAAAGTTTACACCTACGGTCTTTGCCGCACGATCTAAGGTCTTTGCGATGGTCACAAAATCCTCCGGTGTCTTACACGCGGAAGAACCAACCAGCGCAATCGGAGTCACGGAAATACGCTTGTTTACAATCGGAATTCCGAACTTCTTTCCGAGACGGTCGCCGGTGGCCACCAAATCCTTTGCCATGGTAGTTATTTTCTCAAAAACCTTACGATTTAATTCATCCAGATTCGTGTCCGCACAATCCAAAAGACTGATACCCATGGTAATGGTACGCACGTCCAGATTCTCCTTTTCAATCATCTGGTTTGTCTCTATGACTTCATGAATGTTAATCATTTCTTATACCTCACTCTCATGTTTCAATCAATGCACACACATACATGTGCTTCTTAGATTCTGTGCATCATGTCAAAAATATCCTCGTGCTGTGCCTTGATGATAACACCGATTTCCTTACCGATGGCATCCAGATCCTCTGCAATCTCATGATTCTCCTTCGGGGAATTGTTGGCATCCACCACCATCATCATGTTAAAGTAGTCCTGTACGATGGTCTGGGAAATATCCAGGATATTTACCTTGTTCTCCGCAAGATAGGTACATACCTTCGCAATGATACCTACACAGTCCTTACCTACTACCGTGATAATCGTCTTCTTCATTTTCATATCCTCCTGTTTTTTCGCTTATGCGAATAATTCTAACTCCAATTGTTCCGCTACCGTTACATCCCCTACCGGACGGGACGGTACATCCCGCTCTGCCACAAACAAATCCGGCATAGGAAGCCCTTTCCGTTCAGCGGCAGCCTGCAATTCTATCCGGACGGTCTCATAGGCCAGCTCCGGTAAATTGTTTTCCTTACTCAGATGTGCAAGTATAACATGCTTCAGGCCCGGATGCAATACTTCACACAATAATTTTGCGGCAGTATCGTTGGATAAATGCCCTCGTTCACCCAAAATACGCTGTTTTAAATAGTAAGGGTAAGTACCCACCATTAACATATTGACATCGTGGTTGGACTCCAAATACAAAATCTCCGCATCCGCCACGGCATCCAAAATACTCTTATCGTACATCCCGAGATCCGTCACCATAGCCGCTTTTTTCCCGTCCGCTTCAAAGGTATAGCAAACCGGATTGGCCGCATCATGGGATACGGAATGAGCCTTTGCGATAAGACCGTCAAACCATAAGGTCTCTTCCGGCTTTACCTCATGAAGTAACTCTTCCGGAATCCGACCGATATTGGTCTTCCCTTTTAACATGCCGCAAAGAGTCTCCGCCGTACCGTAAAGCGGAATCCCGTACCGCCTTGCCAGAACACCGATTCCCTGAATATGGTCCGAATGCTCATGGGTAATCAAAATCCCCTTTAATTCTCCCGCAGCGGAACCGATGGACTCCAATGCCTGTTCAATCCGCTTCCCGCTGATGCCCGCATCCACCAAAAGATGCGCGGAACCGTGTCCTACATAAACGCAATTTCCGCTACTTCCGCTGGCAATTGCACAAACTCTCACAATAAAACCTTCTTTCCGATTCTTATCTGCCGAACTAAGACTTCCAGCCCAATTCGATCACATCACTGTCCTTAATGGCCTGCATAAAGGTAGTGGATACTCCGTTTACCTTTACCACCGGCTGACGTCCTCTGGCATCCGCCAAATTAAAGGCTACCACATCCAGTACATCTACCAGCAAATAAGAACTTTTTCCCTTTAATACTTTCGCCTGTCCATTGACGATAACAACAATGTCTGCAGCTCCCTTACCTGTCGACGCTGCACCGCTCGTTGTCGTTTCGGACATTGACGATGTGACAGATGCCGCTCCCGTACCTCTCTGAACCGCAGGCTCTGTCATCTGTCCGTTCGCTGTCATTCCAGCTCCGGTCACATCTCCCGCAGTATTCTCCGCAACAGCAGTCCCTTCCGATGCTCCTGCATTTTGTGCCGCCTCCTTATTCCTCGGTACAAGCGGCGGCAACGGTTTTCCGGTCCGTACCGGTGCATAAGACTCTGTTGACATACTCTTACCGAATTTCAGTGAAGACTCGCTGGCATTTAAAGAACTTAAAATCGCCATCAGCCGGGATGCCTTACTTTCCTCTTCCTGCTTCGGCTTTTTATACTCCATCGGAACTTCCCTGACGTAGTCATCGTAGGACATTACATAAGACTCGTAGACATCCTCCTCAATTTTTTGTGACATCGTCACGGCCTCTGCCGGCTTTTCTACCGTCTCTTCCTTCTTCGTAGCCGGTACCTCCTCCGTCTCCACGCGAATTACGGCCCCGTCGTATACCTTTGTCGCCGGCTCTGCGGATGCACCGTTCACATACACATTCCCCGTCGGTACAACATCCACAAAGGCCAATACCTGATCTAACGTATAATAATCCAACGATATGATTACATCGCCTTCCTTGATTTCATAAAGCCCGGAAACATTTTCTCCGTTTGCCTGTATCATACGAGGGCAAGCCACCTTCGTGCCGTTCACCGTAAAGGACAAAGCCACTTTACTTTCCGGAAGCTTCGCAACCGTACAGCTTGCATCCGCCCCCCGGGTTCCCTCGACAATCTTAATCCGGGCATTCTGCTCAATGGTTGCATTAATGCCTGCCGGCTCCCCGTTTAACGTAATCTCTGCCGCATCTCCGAGACGCCCCTTTACAGTACGCTTTTCTCCGTTTACGGTAAAGGTCAGTTCCTTTCCTCTGGCCGGAAACAGCTTTTCGTTTGGATATCCGTACTGCATGGCAGCATCCGCCACCGTAAGTGCACCGTTATCGTAAATTTTAATGCGTTCATCATTGACTCTGACAAAGATAAAATTGTTTCTCTGCTCATAATAATTGAGACAAATACCGATCGGAGTTACCAGAAGAGAATCCTTCTTAATACCTTCCTGCAGGAAAGTAACAAAGGATAGAACCTCTTCCCCCCGGAGTGCCACGCGTTCCTTCGGCACATTAAGCGCTTCCGAAAGTTTTTCCACAAATCCCGGAATCTTGCCGCCTCCTCCGACTACGAATACCGCACTCACCGGCTTGTCGCCGTTTAATTCGGTAATCTGCTTTGCAATGGCACACGCCATCTCGTCCACCTGGTCCTTAATATCGGCCAACAGCTCTTGTCTGTCCACCTTTTGCTTCAAGCCCATAATATCCGTATATGTAACCGTTTTTTTCTTGCCGGATGCTTCCAGTTTCATACGCTCCGCACTATTATAGTCCACTAAGCGTTTTTTTGCAATGGCTTCCGTTAACTTATCTCCGGCCATCGGAATCATCCCATATCCCACAACGCTTCCGTCTCTGGTAATACAAATATCGGAGGTACCTGCCCCCACATCCACAAGGGCAATATTAAGCAGGCGGAAATTCTCCGGAATTGCCACCAGCATTGCAGCAATCGGCTCCAACGTCAGGTTTTCTACCGTAAGTCCTGCCTTTCCTACCGCAGCGTACAAACCGTCGATTACCTCATCCGGAAGGAAGGTAACCAATACCTCCACGCCGATTTTAGACGCCTTATGCTCCTCCAGACTCGAAATCACAAATCCGTTTAAATAATAGTGAATGACCGTATAAGCAACACAAATATAATGATGTCCGTCCCCCTTGGTCTCTTCTTTCATCTTCTTATGGGCCTTTTCCACACCCATCATCTCCAGAGTATGCACGATTTCCTCGTCCACTACCACTTCCTCTTCAAACTCCACCTCCGCAAAAGCACTTGCCGTATTAAGCACACGCCCCGCAGCCGCAATACAAACCTCCTTTAACTTATATCCGGTCTGTTCCTCCAACTCCTTTGTAATCTCGGAAATGGTGCTTGCCACAGCGGCAATGTCATGAATCTGACCGTCCATCATGGCTCTGGTAGTATGAAGCTTCGTACACTGGGCAACTACCGTAAACGCACGTTCCGCCGTTTTATAGCCGACGGTCCCTACAATGCTTCTCGTACCGATATCCAATCCGTATACCGGCTTTTCCGCCGCGTCTGTCTGACTCATTCTGCCACCTCCTCACTCCTATGTTCTTTCCGCATTTCCGAAAAATGCAGTTCAACCTGTTTCACGATATGCTCTTCACATTCCTCCTGTGAGGAATCGTTGTATAATACAAAATCACTCTCGGAAAAGAACAATGCTTCCGAGGCCTGTTCTGCCATAATGGAATCCACACGTTCGTCGGAATAGCCTCTGTTTGCCTTCAAACGGGCTCTGCGCAGTTCCGCCGGTGCATGTATATACCAAAGTTCATCACAAATATCTTTGTAGCCCGCTTCGATTAAAAGTGCCGCCTCAATGAGTACCATACCTTCAAAATCCGCCGCCCTGAGGTTTGCAATACGTTCCTCCACGTAAATCCGCACCTTCGGATGAACACAGGCATTCAATTCCTCTACCCTGTCACCTAAGAATGCTCTTTCATACAGTTTACTGCGGTTTAAGGTACCGTCCGCATTCACCAAATCCTCCCCGAATAAGGAAAGTAATTCTTCGTGGGCACTTCCGCCCTGCTCCATCAATTCGTGGGCGATGGCATCGCAATGCAAATATTCGGTTGTATAATGCTTTTGCAAGATGCCGACTATCGTTGATTTTCCGGCACCCACGCCTCCTGTAATTCCGATGACTCTCATAGTTCTTCACCTGATTTCGTTTTGCTTTTCTTACTTTTCTGCCCGGATTGTCATATCTGTCCGGCAGCTTATCTTTTGTTCTCTACTTCGTCTCGTACCAGTCACTGCCGGTACTTACACTAACCTCCAGAGGTACGGAAATGTCCGCCGCCGCTTCCATTTCCTCCTGTAATATCTTCTTCACATATTCTACTTCGTTTTCCGGTGTCTCGATTAACAGTTCATCGTGCACCTGAAGCACAATCTTTGCTGCACTTCCGTCCTTCTTTAATCTTGCGTCCACCCGAATCATGGCAATCTTCATAATATCCGCCGCCGTTCCCTGCACCGGGGAATTCATGGCGATACGCTCTCCGAAGGAACGCTGCATAAAGTTGGAGGACGCAATCTCCGGCACCGGACGCCGTCTGCCGAACAATGTGGTCACATAGCCTTTTACCTTCGCCTCATCCACCAATGAATCCAAATACTGCTTAATCTTCGGATAGGTCTCAAAGTAGCGGTTGATATACTCCTCCGCTTCCTTTCTGGAAATATTTAAATCCTGCCCCAGACCGAAGGAACTGATGCCGTAAACGATGCCGAAATTTACCGCCTTGGCGTTACTTCTCTGCTGCGGAGTCACCTCATCATACGGGGTATGGAATACCTGCGACGCAGTGAGACGATGAATGTCCTCCGCCTCACGGTATGCCCGGATAAGCTGCTCGTCTCCGGATAAGTGGGCCAGAATACGAAGCTCGATCTGGGAATAATCCGCATCCACAAAGACGCATCCCACCGCCGGTACAAAGGCCTTCCGAATCTTTCTGCCAAGCTCCATCCGTACCGGGATGTTCTGCAGATTCGGTTCCGCACTGCTTAATCGTCCCGTTGCAGTAATCATCTGCTGGAACTTGGAATGAATCCGGCCGTCCTCCCCCACATAAGCCGGCAACCCGTCCGCATAGGTGGACTTTAGCTTTGCCAGCTGGCGATACTCCAATATATTTTCCACAATCGGGTCTTCACTGCGCAGCTTTTCCAAAATATCCGCCGACGTGGAATACCCGGTCTTTGTTTTTTTGCCTCCCGGGAGTTTTAACTTCTCGAATAAAATCACACCCAGCTGCTTCGGGGAATTGATATTAAATTCTTCTCCCGCCAGTCGGTAAATCTCCTGCTCCAAGCGGGTAATTCCCTCCGTTAACTGCTTGGAATACTCACTGAAAAAGGACCGGTTCACCGCCATCCCCACCTGCTCCATATCATACAGGGTAGACACAAGGGGAAGCTCTACGGTACGGTACAATTCCTCCATACCGGTCTCTCGTAATTCCGTAAGCAATACCGGATACGCTGCCTGCGCTGTCATAGCCTCGTAGGCTGCCACCTGTCTGCGGGCTTCCGCATCTGCCCCGGTGTCTTCCTCCGGCTCATCAAATAAACTCAACTGCTTCGGTTCCTTTGCGGAAAGCAACGTCTCCGCCGCCAGCAAAGCCAGTTTCAAATAGTCTCTTGCAATATCTTCATAGGTATAGCTGTTTTTTAACGGATTTAACAAATACGCACAAAGTGCCGCGTCTCCAAAAAACGGACGGTCCAACTCCTCTACCGCAGAAAGACGCTCCTTTAAATCTATCGCAACAGGTGTTGCCTGCTTCTCGCAAACCTTATGAAGCACGGCGGCAATTCCCTCTGCCTTTGTTACATTTACCGGAAACACATACGCCTTTCCCTTTACCGATACCACAAGCTCTTCTCCGCAAAGAGAAAATCCTACCGCTTCGTCCTTTTTAAGTCCTGCAAAAAGAGCTTCCGCTTCTTCCGCAGACGCAATTACCTGCGGCTTTTCATCAAAAGTCTTATCATCACTGGTTAAGCCCTGCTCAGGTGAAAAATGTCTGGACAACAAAGACTTAAACTCCAACTCCTTGCATAGCTTATACGCCTCATCCGTAAATATATTGCCGAACCTGGCCGTCTCATAAGAAAACTCCGGCTCCCAATCCGTCTTAATCGTCGCCAAGGTCTTGCTGAGTCGCGCCAAATCCGCATGCTCACGAAGGGATTCCCTAGCCTTCTTCGGCTCCACCTCATCCACGTGGGCAATGGCTTCCTCTACCGTCGGGAAGGCGGTCAGAATCTTCACCGCCGTCTTTTCCCCGATACCCGGTACGCCCGGAATATTATCGGAGGCGTCTCCCATAAGACCCTTTAAATCCACAATCTGTGCCGGGGTTACACCGTACTTTTCTACCACATGTGCGGGAGTATAATCTTCAATCTCCGTACCGGTACGCTTTGTCTTCGGAATCCGTACCAGCACATCATCATTCGACAACTGTAGTAAATCTCTGTCACCGGATACCAGGGATACTTTTTTACCGTCCCTTGCTCCCTTCGCGGAAAGAGCACCCAAAATATCATCCGCCTCAAAGCCCGGACACTCAATGGTCAGCACCCCCATAGCGGAAAGCATTTGCTTTAAAAGCGGCATCTGCTCACGAAGCTCCTCCGGCATCCCCTTACGGGTACCCTTGTACTCTGCATACATCTCGTGGCGGAAGGTCGGATGCTTCACATCGAAGGCCACCGCCAGATAATCCGGCTTCTCCTCTTCTGCAATCTTAATCAAAATATTCAAAAAGCCCAGCACACCGTTCGTGTGTCTGCCGTCCGTGGTCGTCAAATCCGGCAGACCGTAAAAGGCACGGTTTACTATGCTGTTTCCGTCAATTACCACCAATTTTACTTTCATTCCCTACTCCTTGTCTTCCGATCCGGCATCCGCATGCTTATCTTCGTTCAACTTATCCTCAATCTCACCGACACTATCCTTCTCTATCGTTTCCTCCCCCGTTATCATACGCAAAAATCTCCGGTCTTCTTCATTTCTTACCTCTTTTCGGACAATTCCGCTTTGTAAGACCAGTAAGATTACCACTACTGCCAGCAAAATCCGTCTGCGGGTACAGGAACGCTTTCGCTTTAATTCATCCAAATAGCATGTCTCTATTTTTTGATTTAATTCCTCGATATAATTATCCGACAAATCGGCATCCTCATCCAATTGCTTCATAGCTGTCATCAGGGAATAATTCACCTCAAGCTCTTCCCTGCACTCCGGACAACTGTCGATATGGTCCAAAAACGCCTGCACATCCTCTGCATCCAATTGTTCGTTGATAAACTGTGTCATCAGTTCCATGACTCTTTTACAATCCATCCCGGCAGTCTCCTTTCTTTGCGTTTGCAACCGACTTATCCCACGTCACCCTATACACATACAATATCAATTTAGTATACCATTTTTACAAAAAAAAAGCAAGAACTCTCGCCCCCGCAGACAAGAGTTCCTGTTTAAATTTTTGTTACAAAACCATTACATTCCGAACAACAGCCAGATACCGATATAGGCCGGAATTACAGCCACCAAGGTAAACGGAATCCCGATACGGAAGAAGTCCTTGTTCTTCACTTCATAGCCCGCCTTGCGAAGGATACCGATACCGGTAATGTTTGCGGACGCACCGATCGGGGTAATATTTCCGCCAAGAGTTGCACCGGATAAAAGACCGAAGTACAACGGTGTCGGGTCAATCTGCAAAGCTGCCGCCAATCCCGCAATTACCGGAATCATGGTGGCCACATACGGAATATTATCGATAAATGCAGAAATCACTACCGATGCCCATACAATAATGGTATACAGCAGGAAAATGTTGTTGCCGCCGGCATTTGCCAGAAGATTCGCCAGTGCATCAATGACACCCATATGAGAAATACCGCCGATCATAAGGAACAGACCGATTAACAGACCGATGGTATTAAAATCAATAGCCTTTAACGGTGGAATCATTGCCTTTATCGTATCTTTCTTCACACAGTTTATGATGATACCGATTACCATCAGATTCGTGCAAATCAACCCGTTTGTAATATCCGGCTTATTCGGGATAAAGGAAGCGATAATAAGCAATAAAATCGCTCCTACCAAAAGCACCGTAGGCGCATAGTCCGTTACCACGGTTCTGGTTGCTCCGCTTGCCTTTTGATCTAACTTCAACTGCTTTTCCTTACGGAACAACACCGCAATAATAATTGCGGAAAG
>JAFTPY010000218.1 GCA_017463035.1 Lachnospiraceae bacterium | reverse complement strand
ATCTATTGGTGGAACCCTGTGGTTTATCTTTTAAAACACAGTGTTGATACGATTCTGGAAACCAAAAGTGATCTTTACGTTACAAACAAGATGCAGGAAGAGGACTCCATTGACTACCTTCAATCCATCCTCTCCGTTACCAGAAAACTTCAAACAAAATGCCCGGTTACATCCCCTGTTGCAGTGGGTCTTGTACCCGGCAAGAAAAAAAGCGGACTGGAACAACGGTTTCACTTTGTTTTGGAGAAAAAGCCTTCGGACACAAAGCTAAGGGCTTGTAGTATTTTATTATCCGTTGCTATGTTACTTACCTTTGCAGGCTCCTATTGTTTTATTCTTCAACCCCACAGTGACCCTCCTGGGCTTGAAAATAGAGAAGTTGTCTATATTACACCGGAAAACGCATATCTCATAAAAAGTAAGGACGGCTCCTATTCTCTTTATGTAGATGACCAATATTATGCACCCTTTACAGATGCCGAAAACCTTCTTAAAATAGAACCCTTTAATCAATTAACCATAATCGAGGAGGATTAACATGAAACTATATTGCTTACTTACCTGTATGACACTTTTATTTACCGCAAATACCACTCCTGTTGTTTCTGCCGTTACCCCAATACGTATGCAAAGGGAAGAAAGTGCATCTACCTTTGCTATTAAAACAGAATGGGTTTATCGCTTCCATAACGGTGTCTACCAAAAGCGCCTATGGTCGTCTACTCAAAACAAATGGCTGACTGACTGGATGAATGTATAATACTATTAAAAGAAGGTGGTTGTGTTCAGGCGTACCTGAAACGCAACCACCTTCTTTTATCTCTTAATCAACTCCAACGCCCGGTCATAATCCCCCCGTTTCACATAAATGACATATTCTATCATCACCTCCGTGTTCTGTCCGTAGGTTCCGGTACGAGACCGGCTTCCTGTGGAAAACGGTGATGCGCTCAGGCGGTTTACTGTTTTGACGTTATAATCAATTCCGTCTTCCGCCAAAACCTTGCGAAGCCTTGCCTGTTCGTTTAAATCAAAAGTTACCGTCAGTTCTTTTCTGTTAAATATCGTAATCATCTGTTTTCCCCTATCATTTGCTATATTCTCCCTTAAAAACTCTTCACGACCTGAAACACATAGAACTTCAAATAGTATGACTCATTTGCCGCCCATAAAATCGGATGGTCCGCCGCCTGGGTACGGTACTCCACCTGACGGAGACGTACATGGGCATCTCTTGCCGCCTGAGCAATGGTCTCCGTAAAGAGCTCCGGTGTCATAAAGTGGGAACAGGAACAGGTACAAAGATATCCTCCGTCCTTCACAAGCTTTAATCCCCGGATATTGATTTCGCGGTAGCCTCTCACCGCATTCTTCACAGAGTTCCGGGACTTTGTAAAAGCCGGAGGGTCCAATATCACCACGTCAAACTGCTCTCCCCCGCGTTCCAGCTCCGGTAAAAGCTCAAATACATCCGCACATTGGAATTTTACGGTATCGGACAGTCCGTTTAATTCCGCATTCTTTCTTGCCTGCTCCGTGGCCAGCTCCGATGCATCCACACCGAGAACACTGCTTGCACCTGCGATTCCCGCATTTAAGGCAAAGGAACCGGTATGGGTAAAGCAGTCCAGCACCTTCGCATCCTTACAAAGCTTCTGCACCGCAAGGCGGTTATACTTCTGGTCAAGGAAAAAACCTGTTTTCTGGCCGTCCGCAATGTCCACCAGATATTTTACACCATTTTCCACGATTTCTACTTCCGTATCAAAAGGCTCCGTTAAAAAGCCTTTAAAACGCTCCATGCCCTCCTGCTCGCGCACCTTGGCATCGCTGCGCTCGTAAATGCCTCGAAGGGTGATTCCGTCCTCCGCCAGTACCTTCTTTAAAGCATCCAGAATCACCGGCTTTAACCGATCGATACCCAGAGCCAGAGACTGTACCACACACACGTCGGAAAACTTGTCCACCACAAGTCCCGGCAAAAAGTCCGCTTCCCCGAAAATCAAACGACAACTGCTTGTATCCACCGTCTTTTTCCGGTATTCCCAAGCCGCCCGGACTCTCTTTTCCAAAAACGCTTCGTTAATCTCCGCATTCTTGTCTCTGGTTAACATACGCACCGTCAGCTGGGACTTACGGTTCAGAAAGCCCGTTCCCAGTACATAGCCGTCAAAATCATTGACACGCACCAGCTCGCCGTCTTCCACCGCTCCGGTAATCGTATCGATTTCGTTATCATATATCCAGAGACCGCCTGCCTTTAAGCTCCTGGCCTCGCCCTTTTTTACCGTTACCATACCCTTTATTGCAAACAAATCGCTCATCTTTCTTTTGTCGCCCTTCCGGCTCTCCTTTCACAGCAATCCGCCCTGCTATTTTTTCTCCTTGCGGAACACAAACAGCTTGCTTAACACATAATTCATCACAATTACCACAACACTTGTAATTGCTTTTGCAATGGCACCCTCCACACCGAATACCGACTGATTCAAACCGATTGCAATCAGGCCGCTTGGCAACAAGATCTCAAAGATACCCGAAAAAATACGGGCGCCGTAAAACTTTGCCGCTTCCACCAGTAAAAATTTCTTTTCGGTACTTTTACTTTCAAACACAAACAACTTATTGGTGACAAACGCAAAGGTCACCGCAACCACCCATGCAATCCCGTTACAAACGGCAATCTGTCCGTTGGAAAGTTCTCCGACCGAAAGTCCGAACAGCTTCGTGCAAATAATATATACAATCCAGTTCACCACCGTTGTAGCCACTCCGAACACCAAATACATAATAATTTCCTTGTATTTTTTCAATAGTTTTTTAATCGTTTCCATGCTTCCTCCTTTTGTTGCCTTTTCATTGCAACATCACAGTTTAGTATAGCATCCTTTCGGAGATTCTGCAATAAGTGCGTAAAATTTGTCTGTAACCAAAAAGAAGGACACGCCCATTCCCGGTGTGCCCTTCATCACTTCTCAATTATTCCTCTGCCAACTGTCCCGCAAGATTCTTAATTCTGTGTACCATATCCACCAAACTTGCCGTTCCGTTTCTGCTCTCCTTAGTGGCATCCGTAACATGCTCTACCGCAGACAAATTCACTTCGGTATTCTGATGTACCTGCTCCATACCGCCTGCCACCTGCTTTTCCGTCTCCAAAAGAGCTTTGGTAATCCGGTCCACTTCATCAATTTGTGCGGTCATTGCTTCATTTGCTTTCGTAATTGTATGGGTAGATGCTCCCGCTTCCTTCATCTGTAGCAATCCCTGCTCCGTAAGCTCGGAACTCTGCTCCATAGAAACAACCGCTTCTTCCGTACTCTTCACAACTTCATTTACAATGGTTCCGATGCTTTCCACCGCAACCTGCGTCTGTTCGGAAAGCTTCTGTATTTCTTCCGCTACAACCGCAAAGCCTTTGCCGTGTTCTCCCGCTCTTGCCGCTTCAATGGTGGCATTCAATGCCAAAAGCTTTGTACGTGCGGAAATTGCCGTAATCGTCTGGATAATTCCAATAATCTCATTAGACTGTTCACCCAAAATTTCAATTACTTTCTTACATTCAGCAGCACTTTCGGAAATATGTAACATACGATCCGTTGCCACATCCATCGTATTCTGATTTCCTGCCGAAAGTTCCCTGATTTGTTCCGCTGCCTTTGCCAACCGTTCACTCATCTCACCCAGCTGTATCATTCGCCCGGTAATATCCGCCAACCCATCATTCATCACATAAATCTGATTTGCGTTTTCTTTCGTGCCGCGCATAATCTCTTCCGTCTCATCTGCCACCCTCTGATTGGTCTGGTTAGATAACTCCGTAAGCTGTTCCAGTTCCTCCACAAACGCAAGCAATTGCTTTGACACCTGACTGTTCTGTTCACGAAGCCGGGTCATACGGTCTAACATTTCTTTCTGTTCCTCCGCACCCATCAGATTTCCCAGCATGGAAGCGGTTCTGCTGCAAAGCATTGTAAAAATAGCCGCTATCGCAATCAACGTCAAGGCTCTCGGTGCCACACTGTACACCAATATATCATACATCGTATCAAAGTTCTTATCCGGCAATGTATTCAGTTGAAACGCCAAAATCTGTCCCACCGACACGCCGACTACATTGATAATAGTAGCTAAAATATTTAACTTCTTCGAGAAATACAAGCTTGCAATTGCGATTGCGTACACATAAATTACAATTACATGGAAACTAAGAGTCGTTGTTGTTAACAAAATAAACAAAGAGGCACAGATAACGTTCAGATATTTAATCCATCCGGCTGTCCCCTTTCCGATTTGATGAAAAAGGGTCGGCATCCACAAAAGAACAGAACCGGCTACAAAAGCAACCGTCATAATGGTCTGGTCAACCACAAAAATCCCCGCTACATTCAATCCGAATACCAATACAAAGATGAAAAAAGTAATACGCATCACCTTCGCTACAACCTTATTTGCCTGCTGCTCATTCATCTGTAATACACCGTTCATAGTCTTGCTCCTTTCTCACAGGCTCCTACCTGCATCTGCCGTAGCATCACCGTACCGTCTTCTTCTCCGGTAAAACCTCACAAGTCTCCAATCTTCCGCTCTTAATCAACGCAAGCATACTCATAAACTCCCTGCTTAACATTTCCTGAATTTCTTTCTCGTCGAATCGGCATGCACCGGTGGCACAAAGTACACATATTCCGTAAGTAAAAATCCACACCTGCTTAAACAATGCAACCGCCTCTGTCCGGTGCAACGCATATTCCTGTTCCAACATAGTCAGGCACAATTCTCCCGTATCTCCCAGATACTTTAAATGCTCCTCAAAGCATTTACTGTCGTTGTGCTTCTGCATATATAATAGCTGAAACAATTTCGGTTCCCGGTTTGCAAACTGTATCATTTGAATCCCGATTTGTTTAAATGCCGGCGTATATTCCGCTGCCGACTCCGCATAGGATTCAAATACCTTCATTGCCGCATTACGCACTTCGGCCTGTACTTCCTCCATACTCGCAAATACCGTAAAAATCGGGCGGGCGGAACTTCCCAACTCTTTTGCGAGAGAACGTGCCGTTAATGCTTCGATTCCCTGTTGTTTCACCATTGCAAGTGCTGTCGTGACAATCTCTTCCTTCGAAAATTTCGCCTTTGGCGGCACACAATCACACTCCTTCCTTTGTTGCCGTCTTTCTGTTACTTATGTTTTAAAACAAGCGTTGCAGTTTTGTTTCTATTATACTCCTCCCTGTTTTTTCTGTCAACGGAACCTTCTGTTTTATTATAAAATATCTGTTATTTCTTTCTACTTTGTGATATAATATCATCGAAAGCAAATAACATTACTAAAAGGAGGTACGCTTTATGACTTATGTATGTGACGTATGTGGTTATGTGTACGATGAAGCAGCCGGTGATCCTGACAACGGCATCGCACCGGGCACCCCATGGGAAAACGTTCCGGAGGACTGGGTATGCCCACTGTGCGGCGTAGGTAAGGACCAGTTTTCCGAACAGTAGAAAACGCGGAGGCCGCATTATGCGACCTCCGAACTACATTCTTTCCTTTTTTCTGAGACTGCTGGGCACATAGCCGTAGTACTTGGAAAATGCGTAAGAAAAGTGCTCCATGGAAGCATAGCCTAACATCTCGCTGATTTCCGTAATACTGTAGCGACTGTTTTGGAGCAGTGTCACAGCGGCTGACATACGTGCTTCCAATTTTTTTTGCGTGAAAGACTTTCCGTACATTTTCTGAAGCAAACGCTGGGTCTGACGTACACTGAAGCCAAGCCGCTTTGCCATCTCTTCTAACGTAATATCCCTGTATTCGTATAAAAAGATTTCGTCCGCCACCAACAGAGCATTCTCCTCCTGTATAGCGTGGGCTCCGAACTGCTCCTGAGGCATGGGAAGCCCCCGCTCCTCTTCCTTGGTTGCCATGGCACTGCGGATACACTCAATCAAAAACTCCGCCAGCAAATACTGCATTTTCTCCCCGGTACCCGGTTGATTGCCCGTCTGTTCCCTCAGAATTTCTTCAATTAAACGTTTCAGTGTCCTACGTGCCTGTCCGTGCCATAACGCATGCGAGCTCAGCCCCCGCAAAAGTTCTCCACCGGTTACATCCTTCTGCAACTGCAAATAGACCCCAAACTCAATCAGCGGATTCTCCTTGGACGGTATCTGCTCATGCAACACTCCCGGTCCGGTTATGTACAGGACTCCCGGCTCCACACGATACTCCTGTTTGTTCAGGAACACCGTGCCTTCTCCCTGCTCCACGTAATGAAGCTCGTATACATTTTCTCCGTGAGCATGTTCCGGCATCACCTCCGTAAACCTGCGATAGCTCACCATGGCGATGGTCACCACTACACCCTCTAACAAAAAACGGTAGCCGTTGCTTTTGTCTGTACTGTTTCCCTGTAACTCCACGTGTT
>JAFTPY010000217.1 GCA_017463035.1 Lachnospiraceae bacterium | reverse complement strand
TCTTTTGTACCGCCCCTGGCAATGCCTGTAGCATTCCTGTCGCCGTTGTCCCTTCCCGCGTATCCGACCCATTCTCCGACACCGGAGGTACCGCCGACCGCATCACTCCCGTCAGTGCATTATGTAACGATGCCAGATGCCGCACCGCCGAAAGTGCCTGGTCCGGCTTCCTTACATTGCACTCCTCTCCGAAATACCAGTCCTTCATCAAAAAAGGCTCCTCGTACTCATCCTTCGTTACGTAGGCGCCTTCCCTGTTTGCCACATATCCGTCCACGTAAAACCCCCGGTTCCTAAGGCATGTCAATAAGCCCTGCTCAAACACTGCCCTGGCTTCACTTCCGCTATATGGCAACAGTAACTTCGGCCCCCGCTCGGTATCAATACGAAACGCACCCCGGGTCCTTGCGGTGCCGGTTACCGTAATATCATATTTTTCAAAAAATTCAAAACTCTTTTCCTCCACAATATCTCCTCCGATTCCTCATGCCGAACCGCTTTCACGATTCAGACAGGTATATTCTCTACATACTATGAGGACAAAGAAGAAATCATGTGTCAAATTTTCAGCTTCTGCAAAAGCACCGATTCAAATCGGTTTTCCTATATTCTCTTCTGGATTGCTTCCGGATTATCACAGTAATCCAAAAGCGTATCCCTACTAATCTGTTTCTGCTCATATAAGTTCATCAAATACCGGTCCATGGTTACCATTCCGTCATCTCCGCCGGCAAGCATGGCATTGTTAATCTGATGATTTTTGTTATCGCGAATCATATTCCGGATGGCATGGTCCGCATGCATAATCTCAAAGACCGGAAGCAATCCGCCCTCCATCCCCGGCACCAACTGCTGGGACACCACCGTCCGAAGCACCATGCTGAGTTGTACCCTCACCTGTCCCTGTTGCTCACTCGGAAAGGCATCCAAAATACGGTCAATGGTATTTACCGCCCCCTTAGTATGTAAGGTTGCAATAACCAGATGACCGGTTTCCGCTGCCGTCATAGCGGTACGAATCGTCTCCGCATCCCGCATTTCTCCCATCAGAATCACATCCGGAGCCTGACGCAGACACGCACGAAGTGCGGAAATATAATCCTCCGTATCAATGGAAATCTCTCTCTGACTGATAATACTCTTCTTATGGGAATGAAGATATTCAATCGGATCCTCCAGCGTCACGATATGAGCCTCTTTCGTTTGATTAATCCGGTCGATAATGCAAGCCTGGGTGGTGGACTTTCCGCATCCTGCGGTACCCGTCACCAGAATCATTCCGTCCGACACATCCGCCAGCTTCATTACCTCTTCCGAAATGTTCAGTTCTCTCCAATCCGGAATTTCAAATGCAACCACACGGATTACCGCTGCCATCGAACCTCTCTGACGATAGGCATTGACACGGAACCTTGCCAAACCGCCCACCGCAAAGGAAAAATCATCATCTCCCGTGCGTTCATAGGAGTCCATTCCACGATTTGCCATAGAATAAATCTCCGCAATGAGCTGCTTCGTTTCCTCCGGCAATAAATGCTTTTCCGTCAACGGCACAATATGTCCGTCCTTTTTTTCAATCACCGGACTGCCGGCCAGAACAAACAAATCCGATGCGGCATCCTCCACCGCTTTCCTTAAAAAATCCGTAATCTGCATAACACCTTCCTCCGTTTTCTACTCCGTTTTACCGTCCCACACATGCAATTCATCCTCTGCCTGCCACTGTCCCGCAGACTCGGTCGTCCATCGTAATATCCGGTAGTTTTCCCCGGTCACTTCCGCTTCCACCACCAATTTTTGCGTATCCGAAACCGCACACTCATACCGGTACCGGTTGCCCTCTGCGGTAACTCCGTCCGGCACCGTTCCTGCCCGCAGCTGCGCCAATATTTCTTCCGCTTCGCAATCCGCTCCGTAATAGGCCCGCACCGCCTCTGCGGAAGCCTCGCTCAAACGCCCGTCCGCGCGTACGGAAGATAAGCTCAGCACGGCAAATACCGTAAGACAAAGTATCACAAAAATTACAAGCAACGAGCTTCCGCCCACCGGAGCCGGTGCATCAGACTTCTTCATATACCGTCACCTCCGCCTTACATTGTCCTGCCACAGGAAGCCGGAACAACTCCTCTCCCGTATCCGTAAAAACGACCACCTCTGCCCGGAATAAGTACTCCGACGTATCCGTCCCGCTTACCCTTAATACAAATTTCCCGTTCTCCTCCGAGGCAGTCTCCCAATTCTCATCATAAAAAACGGTCCAGGTATCTTCTCCGTCCGCCTTTGCTCCCGTCAGTTCCGCAAAACCGCCGATGCCGTCCTTTTTGATCAGCTCCGCCGCATTCTGAGCCGCAAGTACCGCCCGGTCTGTAGCCTCATACGTCCGGGACAGCTTTCCCGACAACGCAAACATTCGCAGACACACCGCTGCCGCCAATGCAAAAACCAGCAGCATCACCATATACTCTATCAATACTAAAATCGACTTATTCCTCACAGGCAACCTCCCCCGGGACGCTCCGCAGAATCAGTGTCTGTTCCGTCACTGTTCCGTCCTCCTGCGTCACACTGACGATAAGGCATCCGCCTTCCAAAGAAAACCGGACATCCAAAGCCTCCGCAATCTTTTCTCCCGCTGCCGGGTTAAACCGCACCTCTTCTGCCGAAAACAGTTCCCGCACAACACCTTCATCGCAATAAATCCGGGTCACATAACCTTTCCCGTCTATCTGTTCCTCTAGCCGTAAAATATCTGTTTCGTTTCTCTGTTCCACCGAAACCGCTCCGGCACAATCCGCCTGTCTTACCTTCGTTGCGATATAAAGAGGTACCGTTCTTTTTTGAAACGCCTCCTGCCCCCGGTCCGTCAACCGTTTATATACTCCGGCCCCCGTCAAAAGCACAAGTACCGCACATACCGCCAATACTGCAAACAAAACCAAAGGAAGTATTTTTTCTGTCTGAAACCTACTCTCTGTTTTCTTCATAATCCCTTTCCAAAACCGTAATATCCGGCATAAGATTCTCTGCAAACACGTCATACACTACCAAATAGCGGGACTCATCCACCACAATACCGTACTTTTCCTTTATATAGGAAAAATCCGGCGGGTACACCCCTTCCGCGGCATAGCAGGTTATTACACTGCGACGTATCGCTTCCTCCAGTTGTTTTTTCTCCTCCGTACCGTTTCCTTCCCGCAGGCCGGACACAGCCGAAACAAAAAATACCGGTATTCCCACACACAGCGCCGGAAACCACAGCTTCCGTACCCAATGTTTTTTTTCCTTCATAGCATCACCCGATTGCTTCCATAATGTTTATCAACGGTAACATCACAACCAATAAAATCACACCTACCAGCACCGATACCGTCAGCACCAATGCGGGCTCGGCCTTCTCGATTCGGCTTGTCACGGCAATATCCGCCTCTTCGGTAAGCTTCTCCGCGATTTCCGCCATCACCGTATCTCCGTTTCCGTACTGCATTCCTGCACTGAGCAACCGACATGCGGACACGGGAAGTACCTCCGATTTTTTTAACGAATCCACCAAAGGCTCTCCGGAAAGCAATGCTTCTTTACACCGCAAACAACGCTCCCTCGCCTTCGGCACATCTGCCGTCACATCAGCAGCAAGATCCATGGTATCCTCCAAAACCATTCCGCTTCCCAGGCCCATAGCCATAACCTGTGCTATGGCTGCATCGTTTAGCTTCCGCATAACACCCCTGTCACCGGCATACCGTTTCCACAAACCGGTCACCTTCTCCCGAAACGGTGTCCATACCGCAAACAGGAGCACAACCGCTACCACCGCACCAAGTACACCGTATACGAGCCAAATCGCATCCTTCAGCCATAAACCCGTCTTTAGTAAAAGGCCTGCCGCTCCGGTCATGGTTCCGCCCAAAGAAGCATAAACCGACTGAAACACCGGAAGCACCTGTGTCAGCAAAACGCCCAGTACAATCATCATCAAAAGCACCAAAAGAGACGGTTGCAACAACGCGCTTCGCAGTCGCCGGTTCATCCGCTCTTTGTCTTCGTAATACAGTTTCAACGCCCGAAGGGCTTCTTCCAAACGTCCCGTCTCCTCTCCGGTTCCGACACTGCCGCAAGCATACACCGGAAAACATCCGGCCTCCCTCAGCACCTCGGAAAGAGAATTCCCCTCATCCACCGCGTCCGCCGCCTGCAGATAAACCTTCTTCCGCTTCTCATCCGTTTCATCCTCCGCCATCAGCCGGAGCCCTTCCCCCAGACCGATTCCGGAATGTACCAGCCATGCCAGCTGTTCGCAAAACGCAGCTGTTTCCGAATTTGTCAGCTGTCTCATATCAAACCACCTCAATACAAATATTTTTCTTTATAATTTTTACCGTCCCCGATATAGTCTAAAATCTCATCACTTTGTTTCCCGGAGGATGCAAAGGTCGGATCCATCCGTTTCCACGCTGCTCCGTCAAAATAAATCACATTATCAATCCAACCGTCTTTTTCCGTATAAACACTGATCCAGGCATGATATGCCTCTCCCGCATATCCCACCACCAATTTGCAAGGTACCGACTGGCTGCGAAGCATCCCGGTCATCAATGCCGCATAATCAAAGCAGATTCCTTTTTTCGCCTCCAAAACCTTATCCAGATCCGGCAAATATCCGCTCTGTACCGAACCCGCCAGCTCTGTGTCATAGACCAGGGTATGAATCACATACTCATAAACCGCCTGCACCTTCTCAAGCTCTGTCGTCTTCCCGGTCGACAGCTGTGCCGCCCTCTTTACGGTCTGCTCCGCATCTCCGTAGTCCACATACTGATTCGGACGAAGAAAGGGCGCAAACTCATCCGTCAATTCCACATCTACCGCAACAGACTGTACCAGTGCATACTTGCTTCCTTCCACGTTTTCAAGCAAAGCTATCTGATATGCTCCGTTTCCGTCGGAAAGAGGAAAGGTCTCCCAGTCTCCGGATGAAATATTGTAGGTGTACGTGGTGGACGGTCCTTTTACCTGCACCTTCATACGGTTTTCCGTCTCTTCTTTCACACGAACCATCACATATCCGTCAACCGTATTGGAATAATCAATCACCGCCGTCCCCGTCTCTTCCACAGATAATCCGGAGGCCACCGGACGCAAAATATCCGGCAACGCAGGATTCTCCGGAAGCTCCGCCTCCGAAAAACTCATCTCCCAGGAAGACTCTCCCTGTGCTCCTGTGGGATTTTCCCCTTGCGTGCCGGCACAGCCCGCAAAAAGCAGCAGAATCGAAACGCTCACTATTAATTTATAAAATCGCAATTCCATCACCTTTTTCGGAATAAATTTAACGCAAACTTCTTTATTATCAGAATAACAGATTTGTCGAAAAAAGGAAAGAGAATTCTTCCGTACAAGGGCAAATACAAAGCACTGCCCCCAGTGTCTTTCCGTCCACATTTTTTCCCTTGGGATCCATTGCGGTAAAAATCAGGCAGAGCCAATGCACCGCCAGAATAAACAAGGGCAAACCAAATACCGCGACTG
>JAFTPY010000028.1 GCA_017463035.1 Lachnospiraceae bacterium | reverse complement strand
CGCTTCGGTTCTTACCAAAACGCCGGAAGAACTTCTGACCCGCTTCTCCAGAGGAAACGACGACCGTTCCGGCGAAGGCAGCGGTCTGGGCCTTTCCATTGCCGAGAGCCTGGCAGAGCTTCAAGGCGGCAGTTTCTACGTAGAAATCGACGGGGATTTGTTTAAAGCAAAGCTTACCATACCGTTGGCGGAGTAAACAAAACATGCATAACATAAGGGCGCACAACATCGGCTGTGCGCCCTTTACTCTTAATTTGCATTACTTGCCGCGATTTTTACCTTACTCCAAAGATTACCGAGAATCTTCTTGGTCTCTTCGTTAAATACAAATACCTCATCGTTCGGATGGTCGGTTCTCGGAAGATATGCATTTAAGCCCGCATAGCTTCCCTCTTCCTCCTCGGAAGATAAGTCCTCCATAACCGCCAGATTCGGAGAAGTATAACCTACCCAGTCGGAGTTGTCGTAAGCAGCATCGTAGCTGCTGATGTAATTCATAAACTCGTGAGCCAGTTCAATGCTCTCCGCGTTCTTCGGAATTACCATGGAATCGTACCAGAGATTGGTTCCTTCCTCCGGCATGTAGAAGCCCATGTTTTCATTCTCACACATAATGTAGGTCGCATCACCGGAATAGCAAAGACCAAGCGCCTTTCTGCCCTGTGCCATGTTATCAATAATTTCATCGGTCACAATCTCCGGCTCCATGGTTGTAACACACTGTACCAGCCATTCATAGGCCTCCTGAAGCTCTTCTTCGCTTTCCGTATTCATGGAATAACCCAAATCCTTTAAGGCCATCATAAAGGAATCTCGCTCGGAATCGTACAAATAAATATCTCCTTTATACTTTTCGTTTAAGAAGATACCGAAGCCCTGCTCTTCCAAATCAGCTTCATCTACTATAGTCTTGTCGTACACGATACCTACCGTACCCCAGAAATAGGATACACAGTATTCGTTATCCGGGTCATACGGTTGTCCCATTACCTCAGGATTTAAATCCTCCCAACAAGTAAGTAACGACTTATCCAGCTTCTGTAAATGGCCTTCTTTTAACAAGCGCTCAATCATATAATCACTCGGAATAATGATGTCATAGGACTCTCCGTTGGTTACTTTGATGTACATCTGCTCGTTGGAATCAAAATTCTCCACAATCACCGTTGCACCGGTCATTTCTTCAAAGGTAGGAATGATTTCCTCTCCCATATATTCGCCCGGAAGGTAGATGTACAGAGTCTCTCCCGCATACGGCAAATCGGATGTCGGGCGCTTTCCGCCGAATACCGCCAAAAGAACCACTGCAGCCGTTACAGCAATACCTACCGGCACCAGCACCGCAGCTCTTCTCTTTCCCATCTCAGCCTTCTTCGGTCGCTTTGCAAGAATCGCCGGTACCACATTAATAATCACCAATGCCACCGTAATAATGAGTACCACCAAGGTAGACACCGCATTGATACTCGGGTTCACACGTTTACTCATGGTATACACCATAATACTCAGGTTCTTTACACCTCCGCCGGTAACGAAATAGGAAATAATAAAATCATCCACCGACATGGTAAAGGCAATGAGCGCACCGGAGAAAATACCCGGGGTAATCTGCGGCACGATAACCTTTGTCAGTGCCACCCACGGAGTCGCGCCAAGGTCCATAGCCGCATCCGCCAGATTCGGGTCCAAAGAGCGGACCTTCGGCATCACGGAAAGCATAACATACGGAATACAAAATGCAATGTGTGCCAACAGCATGGTTACATAGCCTCGTTCGATTTTGAACGTAATAAACAGCAACATAAAACCGATGGCCGTTACGATATCCGGATTCATAATCGGGAAGTTATTTACCTGCTCCATAATATCCCGGACAATCTTTTTGGACTTACTGAGTCCGATGGCCGCAATGGTACCTGCCACCGTAGAGATCAGTGTTGCCAAAAGTGCCACACTAAAGGTCGTATATAGGGCACTCATCATATCCCGGGACTCCAGCATATGTTGATACCAGCGCAGAGAAAAACCTGAAAAACTGGTCAGGGATTTTCCTTCGTTAAAGGAGAAAATAATCATGTACAAAATCGGCAGATAAAAGAACGCAATCGTCAGACCGATTAATACCTTTCCAAAGGTTCGTTTTTCCTTTTTCATACGATTATTCGTCCTCCTTTCCGCCGTTATTATGTACTTCAACCTTCTTTACCGCCATCATAAGAACCATCATAACTACCGCCATAATCATGGAAATGGCACTACCGAAGTTCCATTCACCTACAGTAATAAATTGGTTCTCGATTAAGTTACCGATTAAGAAGTACTGTCCGCCGCCAAGGAGCTTCGGAATGAAGAACGCACTGATTGCCGGTAAAAATACAAGGGTAATACCGTTGATGACGCCCGGCAGGGACAGGGGAAGGGTCACCTTTAAAAAGGTTGCCCGCGGTCTCGCACCCAAATCCGCACTTGCGTTTAACAGCGACTGGTCCATCTTACAAAGAGACGTATTAATCTGTAAAATCATAAACGGCAGGAAATTGTATACCATACCTAACAGTACAGAACCCTCCGTGTACAAAAGACTGACCTCGTCAAAACCAAAGAAGCCTAAAATCTGCTGGAACAAACCGCCGTCACTGAGCAAACCGATCCATGCGTAGGTTCTTACCAGCATATTAATCCAGGTCGGTACCGTAATACAGAGTACCAGAATGTTCTGGATGTTTTCCTTACTGCGAGAAATAAAGTACGCAATCGGATAACCCAGTACAAGGCAAATAATCGTTGTCTTTACCGCAATTCCGAAGGAACGCCAAAGAATGAGCAAAAAGTCCGAGTCGGAGAAGAACTTAATGTAATGCTCCAGCGTGAAGGAAAAGGAAATAATGCTGTTTCCGTGCTCCGTAAAGGAATACAGGAACATCAAAAGTACCGGAAAAATAAGCATCATTACCGCCCATGCAATATAAGGAATCGCTAACTGTGCAAACTTTTTCATTAGTATACCATCCTTGACATAACGTGAATATCCTCAGGGAAGAAGGTCAGTCCGACTTCCTGGCCTACCTCCGAATAGTCTGTGGTATGTATCTTAAACTCGCGACCGGTGGTCCAGAAGGTAATCTTATAAACACCTTCCTTTAAATCTGCCGGATCGAAATCATAATCCACACTGATATCGATTGCCTGATTCTCATCGCTTAACTTCCAGCCCTGTGCGCTTGCCCAGGTCTTAATATCCGTTTCCAGAGTCTGAGACTCCTTGATTTCATCCACGGTAGCAGAGAAGTTAAACGCCATAATTGCCTCGTTTGCCTTCTCATTCTTAATTACCGGCTGATTTACCACAAATACCGTACGCTCTACCGCAGTACCGTTTGCGGTGGAGAACACCACCGGATAACTTCCCAGCTCAGGCTTAATATCATACTGGATACTTGCAATGGAAATATACTCGTCATTTTCCGGATTCCACGCCATGGCATTGGAACGGGCGATGATTTCCTTATCATCCAGCTTCTCCACATCCTCTAAATCCACGTAGAAATTGCTGGCATTAATCTTTTCTTTCCCGCCTGCGCCGGTCACTTCGTTGTTACGAATCACCTGCATATCCACGGTTACGCTGGTACCCGGTACGGTCTCTACGATAATCTCGTAATGCACACCCTTAAACAGGACGCTCAATACTTCACCGGTCATCTTCCCCTGATCCACCGCAACAATATCGATATCCTCCGGACGAATCACTACTTCTACCTCTTCGTTCTTCTTAAATCCGAAGTCCACACAATCAAAGGTCTTATCGTCAAAGCGAACCTTGTAATCGTCTAACATCACACCAGGTAAAATATTACTTTCACCGATAAAGTTCGCTACGAAACGGTTCGCCGGCTCATTATAAATCTCCTCCGGAGTACCTACCTGCTGAATCTCACCGCCGTTCATAACCACAATCTTATCGGACATGGTCAGAGCTTCTTCCTGGTCATGGGTAACGAAAATAAAGGTAATACCGACCTCCTGCTGGATGCGCTTTAACTCGTACTGCATCTCCTTACGAAGCTTTAAGTCAAGCGCTGCCAGCGGCTCGTCCAAAAGCAACACCTTCGGCTCATTGACCAACGCTCTCGCAATGGCAACACGCTGCTGCTGACCGCCGGATAACAAGGTAGTATTCTTCTTTTCAAAGCCTTCCAGACCGATGAGCTTTAACATCTTCATTACCTTCTGGTCGATGACATCCTTACTCATTTTCTTAAGCTTCAGACCGAATGCGATATTCTCATATACATTTAAATGCGGAAATAAGGCATACTTCTGGAACACTGTATTTAATTCTCTTTCATACGGAGGCTTATGGCTGATTTCCTCTCCGTTAAAAATAACACTTCCCTCGTCAGCCTCCAAAAAACCTCCCAAAATACGGAGCAATGTGGTTTTACCGCATCCGCTCGGTCCCAATAACGTTACAAACTCATTCTCGTAGATATCCAGATTGATACCCTTTAACGTAATCTGCTTATCAAAGCTCTTCGCAATATTACGAAACTCAATTACCTTTTTCCGTTCCATGTTACCCTCCTTCAAACATTAAAGGCATTTTAAAATGCCATAACAGCCCCCCGTAGCAATTATACCATACCAGTATCTATTATACATATCTCTGCCTCAAATTCAATAGAAAAACCGCTATTTCGACATGCTTCCCCTTATTTTTTTCGAAATATCTCCCCTCTTGTCAAGAAAATTGTTTCGATAATCCGTTTGACTTATTGACAAGAAATTTTCCCGGTGGTAAGATAAGTATGTCATGCAGATGTAGTTCATCGGTAGAATATCAGCTTCCCAAGCTGAGGAGGCGGGTTCGATTCCCGTCATCTGCT
>JAFTPY010000216.1 GCA_017463035.1 Lachnospiraceae bacterium | reverse complement strand
TCTGCATACTCAAAACAGTTGATGAAGAAGGTCTTTATCAAATTCTTAATTGGATTAATGTGCAGTTCTCGGATGAATATGAATCTGTTGTATACCGGGGACCGGAAGAAGCAGGACTTTATGAAGAGGATGAAAATGGTAAACGTCAATATAAGGATAAAAGATTCAAAGAATATTTTGTTGACGGAAACAGAGATGCTCTTACTCCCGAGGAAACACTCGGTCTTGGCGGACCTACTGCTGCCGGATATCAAATTGGCGGCTTGTTTAGCGTTAAGCCATCCACAAATCGTTGGAATCCAAAAATTCACCTGAGTGAAATTGTATATACACCTGCAGTAAACGGAGGATTCAAGTTTAAAGAAGACAGCAAACACGTGACGTCTGTTAAAAAGTATCCGCCATGCCAGGGATGGGCAAGTATTTATGCAGATATTCCCGAGGTAGTAACCTTCTGGGCAGAGCGTGGTCAATGGGAGAATAACTTTAAGATTGCAATGGCATCTTCACCCAAACAATTTGACAAAAAATGGGACGAAGCAATAAAAGAACTTTACAAAATCGTTGATATCGATGCCATGACTGAAAAGATGACGGAGGTCGCAAGACCAATTGCAGAGGTTCTTGAAGAAAAATAATGAGGAGAGATAATTTATGTGCAGACAACTCAAAGCAATTATTTTAATATGTATTTTACTTGTGACTATGGTTGTCCCCACAGGTGTAGTTTTTGCTTCGGAACGTATTACATATGGTTTTGAATCCGGAAAAGGCGGAGGAGGAACATATAATGTATATTCAACTTTTGCGGCACTCGGAACCGGTACTTATGTAAGCTTTGAAGTCAAAATCCCCAAAGCGGGAAACTACAGTATCAGTGTTAATATCGGTACGGAAGCTGCAACAAGCCTGGGCATATCAACAGATACTGTTGACATCGGAACTGTCAATGTTGATACCGGCGGCACCTCTGTTTACAAAGACTATGAGCTGGCCACAGTATACTTTAAAGAAGGAAGCAACAAAATAACCATAAAAAATATGGGCTCAATGACTGTAACTGTCAGAAATCTTTATTTGGATGAAGCAGTTGGCGGTAGTGTGGATTTCTCAAAGAAAACAGGTGTGTTCAAAAAGCATGTGCTTCCTACAAATATAGAAGCCGAAGATTTTGATTTTAATTCCGGCGTGAGCGGAGTAGGGGCAGATATTATCAAGCAGACATACCGTAAGGAATCGCCTATACAAATTGTGGAGGAGCTTTCCGCGGTTGTTGTCAATTCCAATGCAGGTGATACTATGGAGTACACCTTTGAGGTAAAAAAATCAGCGCTTTACGACATCAGCATTATTTCTACTTCTTCCGGAAAAGCACGTCTGTATTTTGATGGCGGGAAAGGATATGTAGAAGGCTTACTTTACGCAAGAGAACCCGGTTCCTTTGGAACTGCATACCTCACAGAGGGTACTCATAAGGTTAAGCTTGAAGTTCTTAAAAAGGGAACGAATATAGATAAGCTTTCCTTCAAATCCTCCAAAAATCAAAACGACTATTACAATTCTTCAGACCTTGCTTCGGATAAGAAGATTGTAATTGAAAAAGAAGAGGTTTCCGAAGAGCCAAACCCGGTATGGAAGAATATCTATGTTGATGCAAATGCAGTCCGTGAAGGCAACGGCAGCAAAGCAAGCCCATATAAGAGCATTCAGGCCGCCAAAGAAGCGGTGAAAAAGCTTTCTGATTCCATGAAAGGCGATATCGTTGTAAATATCGCTTCCGGAACATACTTCATCGACGAAAAACTTGAGTTCGGAGTTGAAGACAGCGGTAAAAATGGTTACAACATAGTATATAGAGGCGAATCCGAAGGGGATAAGCCCATAATAAGCGGCGGTAAAAAAATTGGCGGATGGCAGAAAATGGAAAATGGCATTTGGTATGCAAAGGCCGACGACAGCATTGAAGTTATGCGTCAGCTGTATATCAACGAGCTTCCTGCAAGAATGGCACGAAGCAAATATCAGTACAGGGGTACGGACCCATATGATAATCCCGATACGGATTATCAGAATGACGGATATTATATTCCCAAAAAGAACTTCCCCGTCCTTTCAAACACCGAGGATATGGAGCTCCTCTACATTTATGATTGGGCAATGAGCTATTTCCCCGTTGACAAAATAACCGATGCTGGAGAAAATTGGCTCATAGAATATGAGCAGCCGTTCTTCCAAAGATACTATAATGGTACATATGACCACGGCAGACCGGGCGCGAGTGTAAAGCTCTATTTGCTCAATGCTCCCGAACTGATTGACGAATACGGCGAATTCTATTTTGATAAGAAAACCAAGACGGTTTATTACTATGCATATCCGGAGGAAAACATGGAAACCGCAGAGGTTTATACGCCTTACTGCGAAGGTCTTGTTAACGTTTCAGGTGAAAGTGCAGGCAGCAGAGTAAATAATATAGTATTCGACAACCTCGATTTTCGTCTCGGCGCATGGAATGATATATCAAGAACGGGTATGCTCAACGGTCAGGGTGACTCAATGATTCCTCCTGATTTGGAAAATAACACTGTCACTTCCACATGGCAGAAAGGTTGGTTCCCGTCGGTATTTGAGGTTAATTTTGCAGACGGAATTTCCGTTGAAAATCCAACCGGCATGTGGGAAAAACCTGCCAGT
>JAFTPY010000215.1 GCA_017463035.1 Lachnospiraceae bacterium | reverse complement strand
GCGGTTATTAACATATCAGCAGCGCTTGCGCTTGCCGGTGCAAATCCGGCAACTGCCATTAATACTGCAAGGCCACCTGCTACCGCACGTAAACCTAATTTCTTCATAGTTCTCCTTTCCTGTTCCCGCTCAAGCGATGAGACAATGCTCATCGCCTGTCGGTACAGACTGTTTTATAATCTAAAACAATTACTTCTTCGGAACAAAAGTTACATCGTAGAAAGTTCCCGCACATGCAGCATCATTTGCCATGAAGGTAATTCTGCTAACCTTCTTGCCTGCAAGGTCTGCTAACGGTACTTCAAACTCTGCTACGGATTCGGAAACGAATCCCCACTGAATGAATGCCGGAGTCGGGTTGCCCCACTCGTCTGCTGCCGCATCGGTGGTAATAACCTTAATTGCAATAGCATCGGTTGCGGTTGCACCCTTTAACTTAATTACCATCTTCTCGATGTTCTTCATATCAACAGCTGCCGGAAGATCAAACTGTACTTCCTGATACTGTCCGCTGAATGCTACATCTACGCTATCCTTGTTGGTAGCGGTAACCTCATAACCGTATCCGCCCGGAGTAATATCCTTGAAGCTGTACTTCGTATCCTTAGCTGCCGGAGCGGTAGCCTTCATATCGAAGTTTACATTGTATACGGTTGCTGCACAAGCACCATCGTTTGCCATGAAGGTAATTCTGCTAACCTTCTTGCCTGCAAGGTCTGCTAACGGTACTTCGAACTCGGTTGCACTGTCAGCTACAAAGCCCCACTGGATGAATGCCGGAGTCGGGTTGCCCCACTCATCAGCCGCTGCATCGGTGGTAATAACCTTAATCGCAACAGCACCTTCGGTCTTTAACTTAATGGTAAGCTTCTCACAATCCTTCATATCAACAGCCTTCGGAAGATCGTACTGTACTTCCTGATACTGTCCGTTGAATGCTACATCTACGCTATCCTTGTTGGTAGCGGTAATCTCGTAACCGTATCCGCCCGGAGTAAGATCCTTGAAGTTGTAAACAACATCAGAAGAGGATGCTGCCGGCTTCTGCGGCTTCGGAGTTGCGGTCGGCTTCGGAGTCGGGGTTGCATCCGGGCCACCGTATACGTTAAGTACTACGGAATCGGTCTTGCCGCTCATGGTGGTTGCGGTAATGGTTACCTTACCTTCCTTTACAGCCTTAACCTTACCGTTCTTATCCACGGTTGCTACCTTGGAATCACTGGAGGTCCAGGTAACTACATCATTGGAGGTCGTCGGAACAAGTGCGGTGCCGAACTTAACGGTCTCACCGTAACTCATCTCTTTTACCTTGTTCTTAATCTCAAGCTTTACAGCCGGCTTACAAATGGTTGCCTTTGCCGTAAGCTTCTGGGTCTCACCTGCGGAAGTTACCTTACAGGTAATGGTAACGTTACCCTTCTTAATACCGGTAACTACACCATTCTCATCCACGGTTGCAATCTTGTCATCACTGCTCTCCCAAGTGATAACAGCATCCTTCGGCGCACCGTCAACATCAAAGTCAAAGGATTGCCGTGTCAAAATGTTACGACTGCTCTCATTCAGCTTTGCCTCCCCGGCTGCATAAGAGGTTCCTGCACTGGTGAACAGGGTCGTAACTCCCATCGCGAGCACAAGTGCTCCGCTCAGGACAGCTTTTACTACTCTTTTACTGCTTTTCATTGTTTCTCCTTTCCTGCAACAGTTTTCCCGTTGCCAGA
The DNA here is from genome assembly GCA_017463035.1 of Lachnospiraceae bacterium. Lineage (GTDB taxonomy): Bacteria > Bacillota > Clostridia > Lachnospirales > Lachnospiraceae > SIG307. The sequence continues at coordinate 7,878 of JAFTPY010000215.1, read as the reverse complement.
CACTATACTGTGATGCGTCTCTAAAAGCACTTACAATAAGTAAGGGCTCGTCCGAGCAGAACACGGACATCAAGAGCCATCACGGCTGAATCTATTTTATTCCTTTTTGTGAATTTTGTCAATAGTTTCCACCCCTTTCGACATGGATTTGGTACATTTTCACAGAATAAAAACCTGATTTTGTGCATATTGTCCTAATGCCTTTTCCACACCTCGATTATTTCATTCATATTAATATAGTATATCGTGCTTCCTTCACACTTTTCCTCGCGGAAAAAGTTATTATTTTCACATACCATCCCTTGACATTTACAACCGGTCACGATATAATTATCATGGTGTACGTTTGGTAATTATAATTTTTTATATATTACTTCTATATTATTTCAAAGACAGGAGGATTTCACATGTCAACAAAGGCTTATTACAAGCACGAAGAAATCGGTGCAGGAAAAGTTGGTTTCTCCAGAACCCGTTCCATCATCGAAGCCGCTTTTTACGGCAACAATGTAGTTAAGGTAAACACCTTAAAGGAAGCTTATGATCTTGCAAAGAACTCTCCGGGAACCATCGTTACCGATATGCCGGTATACAGAGGTGAAGAGTTCGGTCTTGAGAAGGACGCAAAGGTTCTGTTATTCAATGACGGTGCCGTTACCGGTCGTTACGCTACCGCACGTCGTATTAAGGGCGAGCCGGGCGTAGATGATACCAAGCTCGATAAGGTTGTTATGGACGCTGTATACGAGACCCGTTGGAAGACCATGTACCATGCAGAGTGCTTTGTAGGTCTTGACGAGGAATTCATGGTAAAGGCTCACCTCTTAATTCCGGAAGGTGAAGAGAACCTCTTATACAACTGGATGATTAACTTCCAGTATATGTCCGATGAGTACGTAAAGATGTACAAGAACTCCAAGCCGGTAGGTGACGGTAAGGAAGCTGATATCTACATCTTCTCCGATCCGCAGTGGGTACCGGGCAATCGTCCGGACGTTGATTACAGCTGCTTAAGCGATCCGCTTACGCTCTGCTATTTCGACACCAATGAGAACTGTGCCGCTATCCTTGGTATGAAGTACTTCGGTGAGCACAAGAAGGGTACCCTGACCATGGCTTGGGCTATCGCAAACCGTAACGGTTACGCTTCCTGCCACGGCGGACAGAAGGAGTACACCTTAGCTGACGGTTCCAAGTACGTTGCTTCCGTATTCGGTCTCTCCGGATCCGGTAAGTCCACCTTGACCCACGCTAAGCACGGCGGTAAGTACGGTGTTACCGTTCTTCACGACGATGCATTCATCATCAACTCCGACACCTGTGCTTCCATCGCACTGGAGCCGACCTACTTCGATAAGACTGCTGACTACCCGACCGGCTGCCCGGACAACAAGTATTTGTTATCCGCTCAGAACTGTTCCGCTACCCTGGACGAGGACGGCAAGATTCAGCTTGTAACCGAAGATATCCGTAACGGTAACGGCCGTGCAATCAAGTCTAAGCTTTGGTCTCCGAACCGCGTAGACAAGATTGATTCCCCGGTTAACTCCATTTTCTGGATTATGAAGGATCCGACCATCCCGCCGGTAGTTAAGTTAAAGGGTGCAGCTCTTGCTTCCGTAATGGGTGCAACTCTCGCAACCAAGACTTCCACCGCAGAGCGTGTTGCTGCAGGTACCGACCTGAACGCTCTTCGTATCGTTCCGTACGCTAACCCGTTCAGAACCTACCCGCTTGCTAACGACTACGTAAAGTTCAAGAAGCTGGTTGAAGAGAAGAACGTAGACTGCTACATCATCAACACCGGTGATTTCATGGGCAAGAAGGTTAAGCCGGCTGATACCCTCGGTATCTTAGAGACCATCGTTGAGAAGAAGGCTGAGTTCAAGCAGTGGGGTCCGTTTGAGGACATCGAAATCATGGATTGGGAAGGCTTCGCTCCGGATATGAAGGATGCTGATTACCTTGCTCAGTTAAAGGCTGCTATGCAGAACCGTGTAGATGCAGTTGCTAAGTTCGCAACCGCAAAGGACGGCTACGACAAGCTCCCGGATGAGGCTCTTGAGGCTCTTCAGAAGCTCGTTGATGCTTTAAAGTAATTTAGAATCAGAATAACAAAAAGCCCGCGCAATTTGCGCGGGCTTTTTTACGTCGCTTGGGGGAATCGAACCCTCAACTAGCCCTTAGGAGGGGCTTGTTATATCCATTTAACTAAAGCGACAAAGTATCGAGACATTCTTCCGAAATCTCCGAACAACACCTCGTTTGACACCTATTCATTTTACTATGATTTCAAGCATTCGTCAACTCTTTCCGGCCAAATCCTCCGATTTTCACGTACAATAAAAAGCCTTCCCTTATCGTTCAAAATCTACAGTTCCCTGCATCCAGATGTTTCCCCGGAACCGTCTCCCGGCCTTCGGCTCTCCGTATAAATCCTTTTTACTGATACATACCGGAAAACACAAATCATTGCAACGTAAATCCATACAATACAACTCTTCCCCGGTAATACGGTTTTTGCATTCCGAAACCGACTCTATCATTGCCAAAATCGTGTAATTATCCGATTCGGACCCATACGGAATAAAGGTAGTTTCCACAATGGAATAAATATCCTCGGATTTAAGGCGATTACTGATTTGTGCATATAAATCGATATCATCAATCGTAAGAGCTTCCATTGCTTCCTTATCCCCCTTGCGTGCCGCCTCTAAAAGCTTCGTTCTTCCGGCTGCTTCCACCGGTTCTTTCGTCGGTGTTTCCTTCATGGATAAGGTAGGTAACAAAATTTTTCCTTCCGATGCTAATGCAGCCAACGTAACCGGGTGTACTCTCCGTTCATCCGGATAACCACCGGAAACATAATCCGTCACGTTTTGTAAATAAAAAATCAAAGACACGCCCAGGCGATAATCATCACACATTCCGGTATATGCATCCGTATCCACACGCTTACTGATAAAAACAACCTCTTTCGAACTAATGTTCTGTCCTTTTAAATACGGAAAATAGTGTTCCATATGAAAATTACCTTGCTCGTCGTATTCACCGCGCAATGCCACTCCCACATTATCCGCTACCTCCAGCAAAATTTCAGCAAACATTGTTTTTCCGCTCATGGTTGCCAAATAGCGCTCTGCGCCCTGTTCAATAATAAGACGAACCAGTTGCTCCACATCTTTTCTGCTTTTCAGATTTCGAAAGCCTACCGTCTTTAAAAAACTATGCATTCTGTTACCTCGTTTTCTAATACTCCACCGAATCCGCAATTGCCAAAGTAAGACACTTTGTCAGGTCGCGTTCTTCATTTTCCCCATAAGCTTCGCCCTTAGCATTTTTCAGCAACCGAATAACCGGTCGTGTCGGAAACTTATAATTTTGTCCCACGACCACTGCTGTATCACCCTCATTGGTAATTACCGTAATTCCGATAGGATATGCTGCTACCGACTCCATAAACAGTTGCACCAAAGAGAAATCAAACTTTACTCCCGCCTGGCTCATTAAATAATCCATAGCATCCCTTACTTTATAGCGCGGCATAAGATTTCCGTAAATCATACTGTCAAACTGATCACATAAAGCCACAATCCGGACTTCTTGTCTAATCTGTTTTCCCTTTATATGCAAAGGATATCCGCTTCCGTCCATACGCTCGTGATGACACAGTATAATATCCCGAACCGTACCGGAAACCCAATCCTTTTTCTCTACATCAGTATATCCGTATACCACATGATACATGACTTCTTTCCGTATTTTTTCTTCGCAATTTTCAAAGTCAAGATTGGAAATATCCGAAGTCACCGTCGTGTATCCGATATCATGAAGCAATGCTCCCACAGTTACTTCTTTGACTTTGTTTCTCGGAAGCTTTGCCCGAAGTGCAATCAAAGTAGAAAGAGCCGCCACATTCATCGAATGTTGATACAGCGCATTACTTTTTTCTCTTACACAGGAGACGCTGTACATCACCTTCGGATCACTTAACAATTCTTCTATAATCTCATCCGCAACCTTTACGATTTCCTTTAACTCGTCATGGGCAGCATAGGTATATTTTTCAATGGTATTACGCACCATTTCACCACACTGCTCTTTAATTTCCTCTTCTACTAAGCTACAGGACAATGAAGCATCCTCTGTTTCATCATCCACAATACACACCTGTTTTACTCCCAGTTCTAATAAACGAACGATATATTCTTTCTTTAATCTCGTCCCCTCTGACATTAATACTACACCGGAAGAAGAAAACAGGTCTCTTGCAAGAATGTCTCCATCCTTTACAGACACAATCGATATTCTTCTCAATGTATTTCTCCTTTTTATGCCACTCCGGCTTTACGCCATATAATTTCTTTTATTCTTTGCTTCATCCAGAGCTCTGCGTTCTTCCTCGGAAAGAACTACAAAGGACTCTCCCTTAATAATCTCTTTTACGTAAGTATAGCAGCCTTCCCTTGTATGAACCGAAGTCAGAATACAACCGCTGTTCTTATCATCCAACAATGCCATGGAAAAACTCAGCTTTCCACCCATTTCCTTAAAGGCATCGTACTTCACAATACTCATTTTCTGGTATGCGGTTAACAGCATATCGCAAGCAATGTTTAACTTACCGAAGATAAACTCGATATCGGTTTTCATCTTATCCATTTCACTGAATCTTGTCAGAACCGCGGACTCCAAATCTTTCCCGTTGGCTCCCTTCATAAAAGCTCCGTACTTTTTATTCAACTTACGAATCTTTATTAAAGATACGATTAAAAGAACCGCTAAAATAAAGGCCATCACTACTGCAGATATACCGAGAATTAACGAAAAGCGAAGCGCCTCCGCCTCCTGCATTCCTGCAATCACTATCGTATTATCATTCATCCTGTTCATCCTTCCTTACTTCAAACGATCAATCATTTCAATCAACCGTTCTAATTCATCCATAGAATAATATTCGATTTCAATCCGTCCTTTATTCTTGGCTTTCTGTTTAATTTCTACTTTCGTTCCCAAAATATCCTTCATTCGATTCTCGATATCCCGATAAATCACACTTTCATCCGGTTTTTTCACCGGTACTTCATCTTTCTTATCCTTCTCGGCTAAAACCTTCTTTACCAAACTCTCGGTTTCACGCACACTCAGTTTTTCATCAAATACTCGAAGTGCAAGGGTATGCTGTTCTTCCTTATCGGTAATCGCCAGAAGTGCACGGGCATGACCGCTGGTCAACATATTATCAATCAACATTTGCTGCACTCTTTCGTCAAGCTTCAACAAACGCATGGCATTGGTAATGGTCACACGGTTCTTTGCTACCTTTTCCGCTAACTCGTCCTGCTTTAAATGATGCTCCTGAATCAAACGACTGTAGGCCTGTGCTTCTTCAATCGGATTCAAATCTTCACGCTGGATATTTTCTATTAATGCAATTGCAAAAACATCTTCCGGTGCAAACTCCTTAATAATTACCGGTACCTCTAAGAGGTTTGCTTTTCTTGCAGCTCTCCAGCGTCTTTCTCCGGCAATAATCTCATAACGCTTGCCCTTTTTCTGAACTACAATCGGCTGGATTACTCCATACTGCTTGATGGAATCTGCCAATTCCTGCAAAGCATCCTCGTCAAAATTTCTTCTCGGCTGTGTACGATTCGGTTCAATTTCAGAGAGGCGTAAAAATGTTTCACGTGAAACATCACTCTTTTTTTCTTCCGTTACACTTTCCTCTATTCCAAACATTCCTTCCAGACCGTTACCCAATGCGGACTTTCTCTTTCCTGCCATTTTAAACCCTCCTTAATACTGATACCAATCTCGTACATCACGTTCAATTACTTCATCCGCCAATGCACGATAACCCTCTGCACCGTTACACTTTGAATCATATAATACAATCGGAAGTCCGTGGCTCGGGGCCTCTGCCAATTTCACATTACGCGGAATAATGGACTTATAGATGTTCTCCTTTAAATTCTTACGAACATTTTCCACTACCTGCAAGGATAAATTGGTACGGGCATCATACATAGTAAATACAACACCCTCCATCTCCAAATCAGGATTCAGTCTCTTCTTAACCAGTTCGATTGTATGCATAAGCTGGGATAAACCTTCCAATGCATAATACTCACACTGAATCGGAACCAACACTGTATCCGCAGCTGTCATAGCATTTACGGTCAATGTACCCAAAGATGGCGGACAGTCAATTACAATATAGTCATACTCATCCTTTACCTTATCTATGTAATTCTTTAGGATGTATTCTTTTTTTTCCAGTCCGATAAGTTCAATCTCCGCTGCAGCCAAATCTTCATCTGAAGGAAGTACAGTTAGTCCATCCATCACACTTTTCGCCAGACAATCCTTTAATTCACATTCCCCTATAATCAAGTCGTAAATAGAATATTTACATTTTTTCCTATTATCACCCAGACCACTGGTCATATTTCCCTGAGGATCTGCATCTACTGCCAAGACCTTTTTCCCTTTTTCAGCCAGACAAGCGGAAAGATTAATTGTTGTCGTAGTTTTTCCTACGCCACCTTTACGATTTGCAACAGCAATTACCCGTCCCATAAGCCATTCTTCCTTCCTATTGTTAGTTTATGTTTCACGTGAAACATTTCTTCTTCACTTTCACAAAAACGTTTCACGTGAAACATTTATTTTATATCAACGTATTTATGTCTGATTGCATATACCGCAGCCTGTGTTCGGTCAGCTACTCCGATTTTCTTAAAGATATTGGATACATGATTTTTCACAGTCTTCTCACTAATTTGCAACTTTGATGCAATTTCTTTGTTATATAAACCTTCTGCCAAAGCGCAAAGCACTTCAATCTCTCTGGTAGATAACAATCTGTCCTTACTTCTGGCTTCCCGTTGTAACTCCTTCAAATATCTCTGTTCCTTCAATAAAGGAGTTAATGTGGCATCAATAAAATTCTCGCCGTTGTAAACATCATATATTGCTCGTTTTAATACAGAAGATTCGGAATCCTTTAATAAATAACCGGACACCCCGATATCGACGGCACGCATCAGATATTCCACTTCATTATGAATTGTAAGAATCAAAACCTTCTGCTTGCTTCCGGATTCACGAAGCTTTTCTAAAACCTCCAGCCCGTTCATCTGCGGCATATTGATATCCAACAAAACAACATCCGGATGTAACTGTTCGATTAATTCTAAACAAGCTTCGCCGGTTCCGGCTTCGCCGATTACTTTAATATCACCGTCCAATTCCAATAACTGCTTCAAACCTTCACGAATCATAGAATGGTCATCCGCAAGTATCACATTAATCATCCCCACTATTATCCTCCTTCTCCTGTAACGGAATATCTACATAAACCGTAGTTCCTTCATCAATAATTGATTCTATCCGAAATGTACCGCCTAATAATACAGCCCTTTCTCTCATCATAGATACCCCGAATCCATAAAGTGTCTTATCCGAAAGTTCCTGCAATTTCATCGTATCAAATCCACAGCCATTATCCCGAACTATCAAATGCAGTCCGGTTTCGGTACAAGAAAGGGTAATATCTATTTTGGATGCACTCGCATGCTTAATTACATTATAACACGCTTCCTGCAAAATGCGATACAAAGTTATCTTAGAAATAGAAGATAATTTCGGTTCTTCCGTCTGATTATGAAATTCCGCATCGATATCATTGTTTTTCTTTAACTGCAAACAATAAGAATCAATTGCTACCGTTAAACCAAGATTATCGATTGACATCGGTCGTAAATTAAAAATAATCTCTCGCATACCGTTTATGATTGTTTTAATTGTTTCAATCATATTCTGCAGCTCAGTGGTTTATGAAGTCAAATTTTTCAATTTATCTTAATATGACAT
>JAFTPY010000214.1 GCA_017463035.1 Lachnospiraceae bacterium | reverse complement strand
TATTATGATTCCGAACTTTATTTGGTTTGCGGTACCGGCACCCAATGATATTTTACGGGCAGAGTCGGTTACAAAAGTGGCGGATGCTATCGGGTCGGTTTGTCAGGTGGCAATGGTGGTATCGTTATGTGCACTGATATATAAGGAGCGCAAAAAGGTTAGTATAAATCCGTTAATCCTGGCAGTTATCGGATGCTGTTTGTTGTACTATTTATGTTGGATATTGTATTATACAGGAATGGCAAATACAGTGGTAATACTGGGAATGACGGTAGTGCCGTGTTTGGCGTTTTTGTTCTTTGCGTTGGACAGAAAGAATGGGATTGCATTGATTCCGATTGGTGGTTTTACGGTATGTCATGTGATATTCGGAGTGGTGAATTTTGTAATTTAGTGGGAAGTAAAGAGGTGAGAACGGAGTGTTAAAGAAAAGAACAGCAACTTTTTATTTGGCTATCGTCATTGTACTGGTTTTTATTGTAAATGTTGCAGCGGGCGGAGGAAACCGCTTTTGGATTTTTCTGACCGGTGGCGGTTATGTAAAGGACTATGGCGAGACTAGCCTTTCCTTAGTAACAGAACAGGGACAATGGTGGCGCCTCTTGACCTGCGGATACCTTCATATGGGGGTAATCCATCTGGTAGGCAATATGGCGGCATTGGAGATTGTAGGAACCAAAATCGAGAAGAAAATCGGACCGGTAAAGATGCTTTTGATTTACAATCTGGGCACGATATTGACTGCTTTTTTGTGGTGTCTCATATTCCCAGAGGGGAATATTGTAGGGGCTTCGGACGGGATTTTTGTTTTGTTGGGTATGTTGTGTGTGTTGCTGTTTGCAAAAGGGGAGAATCGAATTACCGGGTTAAGTCGTTATGATAAAGGATACTTGGTATTTTATGTCGTTGTAGGGAATCTTTTGGGAGTTGATACGATTGCGGGGCATGGGATCGGTTTTTTAATAGGCATATTGATTGGGGGAATTTATGGAAAATTTTTATATTCGAGAACTGAATCCGAATGATTATAAACGTAAGGAGAAGAGAGCTTCGATTCGAATCGATGTGGTAAATGATTATCCGGGGAATGTGGTTCCTTTTTGGGAGAAGCTGGGGTTTGCTGGAAATGAAACTATAACCTTAGAATGGGGAAATAAGAAAAGTAACGCAGTTGTTATGAGAAAAAGCCTATAAACCGGAGGATAAAATGAAACGTACAGAAAATGTAGAATTAACCGTATTATGCCTGATTCGTAAAGGTGACGAATATTTGTTGCAGGACAGAATCAAAAAGGACTGGAGAGGCTTTACCCTGCCGGGCGGTCATGTGGAGCCGGGAGAGTCTATTGTGGATGCGGTGGTCCGGGAAATGAAGGAAGAAACAGGGCTCACTGTGGAGAATCCGAAGTTGTGTGGCGTGAAACAGTTTCCGATTGACGGAGGCCGGTATCTTGTGTTTTTGTTTGTGGCAGACCGCTTCTCGGGAGAGATTGTTTCTTCGGAAGAGGGTGCCATGCACTGGGTGAAGAAAGAAGACTTGCCGAAGGTGAATCTGGTGAATGATTTCAGTGAGTTACTGGAAGTCATGCTTAACGAGAATTTGAGTGAATTTCAGTATGTGGTGAAGGACGGTAAGTGGGAGATAGTGCAGAAATAGGAGGTCCGCTATGAACAAAAAACTATTCTTACAAGCAATCATAAAATTTCTCTTCGGTGTTTTGTTGGTCGGACTTTTGGTGTTCTTGCCGGCGGGGACGCTGCAGTTTTTCAATGGTTGGCTCTTTATGGGAATCTTGTTTGTTCCGATGTTTGTTGCCCGGTTATCGCGAGTATAAAGAAAAGGTGAAGTACCGACTGATACCGTTTGTTTGGTAGGAATTATTTTTGGAGGATTCGTATGAGTACCTATATTTTGACCAGTATGTTTCCGAACGGATTTCATGCACAGGCTGCGGAGGTATTCCGGCAGAAAATAGGTAAAAGAAATAGGTTTGCATTTGTTGCATCCGAGTTTGAACATCTGCATGAAAAGACGGATAAGTATTTTCATTTCTTTTTGAATATGTTTGAGGAAGTCGGAATCAACTTTGAGGAAGCATACGTTGTTGACGGAAGAATGCGCCCGGATGAGGCAGTGAAAGCGGTTACGGAAGCAGATGTTGTATGGTTGTCGGGTGGAAATACACCGGCTCAGTTCGGTTATTTTCAAAAATACGGTTTGGATAGGGCTTTAAGAGAACATGACGGGGTGATGATTGGAATGAGTGCAGGGACCATTAACATGGCAAAAACGGTAATCTGTACGTTATCCTGCGGTCATTACAAACAAGAGATTTATAGTGGTCTCGGTTGTGTGGATGTTTCGGTGGAACCTCATTTTGTCAGAGATAATGTTTCGGAGGAACTGCTGGCGTTATCTGAAGAATATACAATTTATGGATTGTGCGATGACGGGTTGATTGTATGCGTCGGGGAGACGGTGGAGTTTTATGGAGAAGTATATAGGATTAGCAATAGAACTATTGAGCGGATTTGACTATAAATCGAAGGTGGACAATAATTATGGAAAAGAATGCAAGTGCGGTTTCTGTTATCGGTGGTGCGGATGGACCGACTTCGGTATTTTTGCTGAAAAGAAATCCGAAGTTATCATTGCGACAGAAACTGCAAAGATTTAAATACAACATAAAGAGAGCCTATGTGGAAAAGACGCTGAAAGCCGGAGGACATACGCTGGACGAAGTGATGGCTTATATCGTAAATGTGCACGGATTTGAGGAACTGGACAAGGAAGAAATAAAGGAAGAGTACAACGAAATGCGGGCTTCCTTTCTGATACAGCATGCGCCGGAATTGCTGGGGGAATATGTGACTTTGCCAAAGTTAAAGAGCGAGTCCCGGGAAGATTTGCTGGAGTATATGCGGCAGGCACAGGAGAGAACGGAAAAAGCCAAGGAAATCCCGTCCACAGAGTTTGATATCGATTTTCATAAATTTCAAATCTCCTTTGAGGATATCAATGATAACATTCATATTCTGATTGAAAAGAGATTCAACTATATTGGGGGCGGTGCTTCGGGAAATAAAAAAATATTAAAGCGTTTTCATCGAATCTACAAAGATATTTATCGTTATTACGGTGTGACAGAGGATGATATGAAAAATAAAACAAAGCGGTACGAAGAAGTTGTGCGGACGTTGAGCCGCAAGCGTTAGGGGAGATAGGTATGAATTTTGCTGTCGGTAGTTTAAACCGGACAAGAGAACCGGAGGAGTAGCAATGTCAGATAAGGAAACTACGTGGGATAAGCTCCTGAAAATTAAAACAACCGGTCGGGATGACTCCAATTCCGACCAATATCGATACCCCTATGAACCGACACCCTATTGTGTTTTGGAACGCTTGGCGAATTGCGGGTTGATTCGTAAAAAGGATGTGGTTTTGGATTATGGCTGTGGGAAGGGCCGTGTGGATTTCTTTCTGGCCTATCAGACCAAAGCGCAGACCCTTGGAATTGAATATGACGAACGGATTTATCAGGGTGCACTGGAGAACCGGAAGACGGCCGTGTCGGGAGCAAGGACGGAGTTTGTGGCGGCGAGAGCAGAGGAATATGAGGTGCCGGAAAGTGTCAATCGGTTCTACTTTTTCAACCCGTTTTCCGTGGAATTGCTTCGAAAAGTCATAGCGAGAATTCTGGAGACCTATTATGAGAATCCGAGGGAAATGTACCTGTTTTTTTATTATCCGTCGGAGGAATACATCTCTTATCTTATGACCGTAGATGCATTGGAATTTTATGATGAAATCTGCTGTGGTGATTTGTTTGAGGGGAATGATTTGCGGGAACGTATATTGATTTTTATGTTACCTTAAAAGCGGGAGGCCGTTATGTTATATGTAAGACCGGAGTATTATGATAAGTTTAAGTGCGTGGCGGACCGGTGCGAGGCCACATGCTGTGCCGGATGGCAGATTGTGATTGATGAAGAGGCGCTTCTTCGGTACAAATCCGAACCGGGAGAGTATGGGGAGACTTTGCGGAGACGCATTGACTTCACGGAAGGCGTGTTTGCGCAGGATTGTCATAAGCGCTGTGCCTTTTTAAAGGAGAACAATTTGTGTGAGATGTATGAGCGCCTGGGCGAGGAGAGCCTATGTGTTACTTGTGCAAATTATCCGAGACATATTGAAGAATTTGAAAATTTGCGGGAGATTACATTGACGATTTCCTGTCCGGAAGTGGCAAGGATTCTGTTGGAGCAGAAAGAGCCGGTGCAGTTTACGGAAGAGGAAATCGATACGGACGAGGAAGAATTCGAAGACTTTGATCCTTTCTTTTTCTCGTACTTGGAGGATGCAAGACAGATTATGATATCCATTTTGCAAAACCGCAAATTGTCCGTAGCGGTGCGGATTTTTCTGGTGTACAAAATGGCAGAAGAAATGCAGGACATTATTGAGGTAAGTGATTTATTTGACTTGGCGGATGTGTTTGAAAACTATGAGGAAGAGGAAAATCTTGCAAATGCCGTCCGGATAGCAGAGCGGGATAGAAAGGCATTCTATGAAAATGAAACGGAAGTGTTCTTTTATTCGAAAACGGTATTTGAACGGTTATACAAGCTGGAATTTTTAAGTGAGGATTGGAAAGAGTATCTGGACAAGTGTTGGATGACATTGTACGGTAAGGGTGCACGAGGCTACCGTAACGTACAGGAAAAGTTTCGGGAATATTGCAAGCAGGCACCGATTGACGGAATCGATATGGATATTCTTTTGGAACAGTTGCTGGTATATTTTGTATTCGCTTATTTCTGCGGCGCTGTGTACGATGACAATGTCATAGGAAAAATAAAAATGTCTGTAGACAGTGTTACGGTTCTCTATCAAATGTTTCTGGCGAAGTGGGCAGGGCAGGACGGACGCTTATCCGCAAAGGATATCCAAAGAATCGTGTACCGCTATTCCAGAGAGCTGGAGCATTCGGATGTGAATCTGGGAAGGATGCAAAGTTAGAGGGAGAAAATAATTACCACTACCCTTTTCTGTCAAAATGCGGTATAATGTCCGTGAGGGATTGAAAGGAGTGGAACGGATGAAGCAGAAGGTACTCTGTAATTGTTGCGGACGAGCCCTTGCGACCTCCGACAGCGGCAAAACCGTGACGGAGGATGCGGTATATATCCGCAAGGAGTGGGGCTATTTTTCCGAAAAAGATTTACAGATTCATCATATTGTGGTGTGTGAGGACTGCTATGATGAATGGATAAAGCAGTTTAAGTTACCTGTGAAGATAGAAAAAAAGCAGGAGGTTTTATGTTAGAAGTTTGTTTGTTAGGGACCGGCGGAATGATGCCGCTTCCGAATCGTTGGCTGACCGCCCTGATGACCCGGTTAAACGGCAGCAGTTTACTGATTGACTGCGGCGAGGGCACCCAGGTGGCGATTCGGGAAAAAGGATGGAGCTTTCATGATATTGATGTGATTTGTTTTACCCATTACCACGGAGATCACATCAGCGGCTTGCCGGGCTTATTGTTGTCCATGGGAAACGCAGAGCGAAAGGAGCCTGTGACTCTCATCGGACCGAAGGGGTTAGAACGGGTAGTTGGCGCACTCAGAACCATTGCGCCGGAGCTGCCTTTTACACTTGAATTTCATGAATTAACCGAGGCGGAAGAGACGATTTTTTGCCACGGGTACGAAATTGAGGCTTATAAAGTAAATCATAACGTACTTTGCTACGGATATTCCGTGGTGGTACGCCGGGGAGGGCGGTTCTTTCCGGAACTGGCGGCGGAACATAACGTTCCGCAGAAGTTCTGGAATCGGTTGCAGAAGGGCGAAACCATTGAAGAAGACTGAAGATGCTTTACTCCGGATATGGTTCTGGGACCGCCGCGTAAAGGTATTCGTCTTGCTTATACCACGGATACGAGACCGACAAAGAGTATTGTTGCCCATGCTACCGAAGCGGATTTGTTTATTTGCGAGGGTATGTACGGCGAAGACGACAAGATGAATAAGGCGTTGGAGCACAAGCACATGACTTTTTATGAGGCGGCAAAGCTGGCAAAGGAAGCAAATGCAAAGGAATTGTGGCTGACGCATTACAGTCCGTCTCTCATTCGCCCGGAGGAGTTTATTCCGAAGACCCGGAAGATTTTTCCGGCGGCCTATGCGGCAAAGGACGGCAGGACGACGGTGTTGGAGTTTGATAAAAACGAGTAATCCGGTTTGCGATGCAAAGGAGGGATTCCTATGAAAGTGAAAAAGAGAATCGGTACCATCAGTGTGGTGCTGGTATTGGCATGTGCCATTGTGGCGTTGTACATGTACATCGACCGCTCCGGAAAGGATGCAAAAGAGCCGGTAAATACGGTGGCGGAGCAGATTATTGCCAAAAATCTGGATACCAATTATCCGCCGACGCCCTATTCCGTGGCAGAGTTCTATTGCGGAATCGTGGAGTGCATTTACAGTGCGGATACCACGGAGGAGCAGCTGGAAGCATTGGTGCGGAAGGAACGGGAGTTGTTTGATGAGGAGTTTGCAGCAATCAATCCCTACGATTCTTTATTGGCGGCAACAAAAGCTGATTTGGATACTGCGAGGGAAAAGAAGCTGGTATTTACCGGGTATGTGTTGGACAAAGCCAGCAATGTGTCCAAGTGGAAGAAGGACGGTTATGAATATGCGTCCATTCAGTTTCAACTGATGAGCCGTTCCGACAAGGGGAGCGGCGGAAGCTACCGCAATCTGATTATGAGAATGGATTCTGACGGGAATTACAAAATTTTAGGATGGGAAACCGCAGAAGGGGAGTAAGCAGAGAAGAACGATACTATAGGGTGGAGAATGTTGTAATGTGAATTGACGGAGGCAGGAAACGTGCGAATTTTAGCAATTGAATCATCCTGTGACGAAACCGCGGCAGCGGTGGTGGAGGACGGCCGTAAGGTACTGTCCAATGTAATTTCGTCACAAATCGATATCCATACCTTATACGGCGGTGTGGTGCCGGAAATCGCGTCCAGAAAGCATACGGAGCGTATCAATAATGTGGTGGAACAGGCTTTGTCCGAGGCCGGTATGACCCTGAACGAGGTGGACGCGGTAGCGGTAACTTATGGTCCGGGACTGGTGGGCGCTCTTTTGGTAGGCGTGGCCCATGCGAAGGCTTTGGCTTACGGTGCAGGGAAGCCTCTTATCGGAGTGCATCATATCGAAGGACATATTTCCGCAAATTACATAGAGAATTTAGATTTGGAACCGCCGTTTTTGTGTTTGGTGGTATCCGGCGGTCACACCCATTTGGTACGGGTGGCGGACTACGGTGAGTACGAGATTTTAGGGCGGACCCACGATGATGCGGCGGGCGAAGCCTTTGACAAGGTGGCAAGAGCCATCGGGCTTGGGTATCCGGGCGGCCCGAAGATTGATAAGTTGTCCAAGGAAGGAAATCCGAATGCAATAAAGTTTCCGAAAGGACAGATTGCGGATTCTCCGTACGATTTCAGTTTCAGCGGTGTGAAGTCCGCGGTATTGAATTATTTGAACCAGTCGGCAATGCAGGGCATCGAAATCAACCCGGCGGATGTGGCGGCGTCCTTCCAGCAGTCGGTGGTAGAAGTATTGGTAGAGAAGACCATGGCGGCAGTAAAGAATACCGGTATGAAAAAGTTGGCTCTGGCCGGCGGTGTAGCATCCAATTCCGCTATTCGCGCAGGCATGGAAGAGGCATGTAAAAAGGCAGGTATCAAGCTGTATCGTCCGTCCCCGGTTCTTTGTACGGACAATGCGGCCATGATCGGTGCGGCGGCGTATTATGAGTTTGGGAAGGGTGTACGGCACGGATTGGATTTGAATGCGGTGCCGAATTTACAGCTCGGAGAGCGATAAGGAGGACTATGGCGGCAGCGGGGATTGTATTGGCAGGAGGAAAAGGAAGCAGAATGCAAAGCGATGTTCCGAAGCAGTATATGGAGCTTCTCGGAAAGCCGCTTCTGTATTATTCTTTGAAAGCGTTTGAGGACAGCGACGCAGAACAAGTTGTGCTGGTGACGGCAGAGGGGGACGAGGAGTACTGTAGAAAAGAGCTGGTGGAACGGTTCGGATTTGCGAAGGTGGTGGCTATTGTGGCCGGCGGTGCGGAACGGTATGCTTCCGTGTGGAACGGGCTGAAATGCTTGAAGGAGCAGGAACCGGACTATGTGTTGATTCACGATGGGGCAAGACCTCTTGTGACAGCGGAATTAATCAATCGTCTGATTACGGAGACCGAGCAGTATAATGCCTGTGTGGCCGGAATGCCGGTGAAGGACACCATCCAGATGACGGATGAGAGGGGGACTATTACCCTGACACCGAAACGGGACAGTTTGTGGACGGCACAAACACCGCAAAGCTTTGAGTTTTCTCTTGCATATGATGCTTATGAGCAGTTAATGCGGGAGCAGGAGATTAATGTAACGGATGATGCCATGGTGGTGGGATTGTATCACGATATTCCGATTCAGATGGTGCGGGGAAGTTACACGAATATAAAAGTGACTACACCGGAAGATTTGGTGTTGGCAGAGGCGTTTTTGAAGAAACGAATATAAACTATGAGAGGGTGAGAGTGACGTCCGCGTGCCTGAAACGGTGCGAAAGGCGTATGTGGTACAAAGGATGAAGATGCCGGAGGCTCGGCAGAAAGGATTACTTATGGGACAGAAAAGAGTATTGGATTGGCAGTATTATTCGGAAAAGGCAGTTCAGTCCGTGGCGGAAGGCTGTGTTTTGCTTCGTAACGAGGGCAAGGTACTTCCGTTCCGAAAGGATGAAAAAGTAGCGGTATTCGGAAGAATCCAATTGGATTATTATAAGAGCGGAACCGGCTCCGGCGGTATGGTAAACGTATCCCATGTAGTGGGAATTACGGAAGGTCTTTTAGAGAGCGGAGCGGTAGAGGTAAACCGCGAGTTATTAAAGGTATATGAAGAGTGGTGCATGGAGCATCCCTTTGATTTGGGCACCGGTTGGGGCGCGGAGCCTTGGAGCCAGAAAGAGATGCCGCTTTCCGATGCGCTTTGTGAAAAGACGGCGGCTGAGTCGGAGGTGGCTCTTGTGATTCTCGGTCGTACCGCGGGCGAGGACCAGGACAATCGTGCGGAAAAGGGGGCCTATTTCTTAAGCGACGGTGAGGATGAAATGCTCGCCAAGGTAAGAAAATACTTCAAGAAAATGGTGGTACTGCTGAATGTAGGCGGTCTTATCGATATGAGTTTTGTAACGAAATATGAGCCGGAGGCAGTACTGTACGGTTGGCAAGGCGGAATGCTTGGCGGAACCGGTACGGCACAGGTATTAACCGGTCAGGTAAGTCCGTCCGGTAAGATGCCGGATACCATTGCCTATGCCATTGAGGATTATCCGTCTCACCCGAATTTCGGTAGCAGAGAGCGTAATTTCTACTCCGAGGACATTTATGTGGGGTATCGGTATTTTGAAACCTTTGCAAAGGATAAAGTGATGTATCCCTTCGGTTTTGGTCTTTCCTATACGACGTTTTCCATGGAGACTAAATCGGTGTCTGTGGCGAAGGAGGGCGTGACCTTAGAGGTGGCGGTAACTAACACCGGAGATGCGGCAGGCAAGGAAGTGGTACAGGTATATTGCGAAGCACCGCAGGGCGTGCTTGGTAAGCCTGCAAGAGTGCTTTGTGGCTATGAAAAGACGAAGGAATTGGCACCGAGGGAGACTCAGGTGTTGACTGTAACGGTGAGGACAGAAGATTTTGCTTCCTTTGATGACTTCGGTAAGACCGGACATAAGTCCTGCTTTGTATTGGAAGCGGGAGAATATAACTTCTATGTGGGTGCGGATGTGCGCAGTGCGAAAAAGGCCGCTTCCACCAATGTGGCGGAGACCTATGTGGTATCCGAGCACGAGCAGGTGCTGGCCCCGGAACGCTCTTTCACACGTATGATGCCGGAGAAAGACGGTGAAGGTTATAAGGTATGCTTTGAAGAAGTGCCGGCAGTAGAACCGAAGGATTCTGTACGTAGACTGGAGCGTATGCCGAAGGAACTGGCATACACCGGCAATCAGGGAATTAAGCTGGCGGATGTAGCTGACGGTAAGGCTTCCATGGATGCGTTTATTGCCCAGTTTTCTGATGAGAATTTGGCTTGCATCATCCGTGGCGAAGGTATGAGCAGCCCGAAGGTAACTCCGGGTACGGCATCCACCTTTGGCGGTGTAACAGAGGAGTTGGCGGCATTTGGCATTCCGTGCGGTTGTTGTGCGGACGGTCCGGCGGGTATCCGTATGGACTGCGGCACCAAGGCTTTCAGCATTCCGAACGGTACATTGCTGGCGTCTACCTTTAACAAGGAATTGATTTACGAATTATTCACCTGCTTCGGTTTAGAGGCGGCATATCATAAGGTGGACTGTATGCTGGGACCGGGTATGAATCTGCATCGCCATCCGCTTAACGGACGGAATTTTGAGTATTTTTCCGAGGATCCGTATTTGACCGGAACTATGGCATCTGCGGAGCTTAAGGGCTTCCATTCCGCAGGGGTAACCGGTACCATTAAGCATTTTGTCGGAAACGATCAGGAGTCCGGTCGTCATACGTCCGATTCTGTGATTTCAGAGCGTGCCCTTCGTGAAATCTATTTGAAGTGCTTTGAACTTGCGGTAAAGGACGGTAAGGCAAAGACGATTATGACCACCTACGGTTCCTTGAACGGAGTCTGGACCGCGGGAAATTACGATTTGGCGACGGCACTTTTGCGGGATGATTGGGGCTTTGACGGTATGGTAATGACCGACTGGTGGGCAGCGATTAATCGCAGAAACCAGCCGGTGGATAAGCGTGATTTTGCGGCACTGGCCATGTCCCAGAATGATGTGTATATGGTAACCAGAGACAGCCTGACCAATGATGATAATGTAATGGAATCTTTGGCGGACGGCTCTTTAAAACGTGCGGAATTACAGAGAAATGCTGCGAATATTTGCCGTTTTATTCTGAGTACCCATGCATTAAAGCGTCTCCGTGGAATCGATGACGAGATTGAGCGTGTGAACTATCATGAGGAAGATGAAGAGGATGGTGCAAACGGAAATTATACCTATGACCTCGGAGATTATTTGGAAATTGATTTGACCGGTGTACACAGTAAGAAGGGAAGTCACCATACCTTCATGTTAAATGTGGAGGAGAGAACGAAATATCGCTTTACATTTACCGCAAGTTCCACGGCAAGTGAACTGGCACAGATGCCGGTAACCTTGTACTTTATGGGAACGGTACACGATACCTTTACCTGGCACGGAACAAAGGGGGAGCCGATGTCCTTTACGGGAGAATATTTCCTTACGTTCCAGCCGACCAGAGTGCGTTTGGCCTTTGCCCAGAGTGGCATCGATTTTCATAAGATTACAATTGAGAAGGTAAAGTAAGAAGACAGATTAAGAAGGGTATCAGAACAGAGGAGGTTTACAATGGAATATCATGTAGCAAAAACAGGAAATGACAGTGCAGTGGGAACGAAGGACCAGCCGTTTTTGACCATTTCTAAGGCAGCACAGGTGGCGATGGCCGGGGATACGGTTACGGTGCATGCCGGTGTGTACCGAGAGTGGGTGCGCCCGGCAAACGGCGGAACCGAGGATGCGAGAATTGTGTACCGGTCTGCCGGTGACGGCGAGGTAGTAATCAGTGGTGCGGAGCCGGTAACGGATTGGAAAAACGAAGGCGGACAGGTGTGGAGTACCGAAGTGGATAACAGCTTGTTTACGGACCGTAATCCGTTTCAAGAGGATTTGGCCGGCGACTGGTTGTTTAAGGGCGCCTTTGTACCGCATCTGGGGGATGTGTATTTGAATAAAATGCCGATGTACGAGGCGGAATCCGTAGAAAAGCTTACAAACCCGGAGGTTTGGCCGCAGGCAAAGTATCCGGAGGAATCAAAGCTTGTCTGGTATGCGGAAGCGGGAGATGTGACCACAAAGATTTGGGCGAATTTCGGTGCTGCGGATCCGACCAAGGAGAATGTGGAAATTACGGTACGCCCGTTCTGCTTCTGGCCGGAAAAGACGGGGCTTAATTACATTACGGTAAAGGGTTTTACTATTTGTCAGGGGGCTCCCCAGTGGGCTCCGCCGACGGCTCTTCAGGAGGGCTTAATCGGACCGCACTGGAGTAAGGGCTGGATTATCGAAGACAATGAGGTGTTCGGTTCCAAGTGTGTCGGTATCAGTCTCGGAAAGGACATCAGCAGCGGTCACAACGAGTGGTCCGGCGGCAAGGGAAAGGGCGGTACCCAGAGAGAACAGGAGGTTATTTTCCGTGCCCTTCACGGAAACTGGCATAAGGATAATATCGGAAGCCATATGGTACGCAACAATATCATTCACGATTGCGAGCAGGCCGGCGTGGTAGGTCACTTGGGCGGTGCATTCAGTACCATTAACGGAAATACCATTTACAGAATTCAT
>JAFTPY010000213.1 GCA_017463035.1 Lachnospiraceae bacterium | reverse complement strand
CTGGAGTTGAGTCTTTCAAAATCGAAGGACGAATGAAGACCGCACTGTATGTGGCAACGGTGGCGCGGACTTACCGTCAGGCCATTGATGACTATTTTGAAAGCGAAGAGAAGTACCGGGAGCGTCTGCCGTATTACAGGGAGGAGATTTCTAAGTGTACCTACCGCAGTTATACTACGGGCTTTTTCTTCGGTGCGCCGGGAAGCGATGCCCAGGTGTATGAGAATAACGATTATAACAAGGAATATACGTATCTCGGCTTTCCGGTAGAGGTGACCGAAGACGGAAAACTTTACATGGAGCAGCGAAATAAGTTCTGTGTGGGCGATACGATAGAGGTGATGCACTTTAACGGAGAAAGCAGCTATGCGAAGGTGCTTTCCATTACGGATACGGAAGGAAATTCCA
Source organism: Lachnospiraceae bacterium (assembly GCA_017463035.1). Lineage (GTDB taxonomy): Bacteria > Bacillota > Clostridia > Lachnospirales > Lachnospiraceae > SIG307. Next base: position 2,340 of record JAFTPY010000213.1, on the reverse strand, counting down.
TGGAGAGCTGTCCGCATCCGCAGCAGATGTTGTATGTGACTTTGGATTGTAAGGCAGAGCCGTTGACGATTTTACGAATTAATAAAGAACGTTAAAGGTTGGGCAATACTTTTTGCCCGGCTGCGAATTTGAAAAGTTTCGGAGGCGACAGGCACGGGTCATGTTTCCGCATCATAGGCTGTTAGAAAGAACGGTCGGAGGCGCGGCGTGTTATCTTATCCGAAACCGCTTGATGCAAAAGAAGAAGAGGCTTTGTTTGCGGAGTTTCGCGGAGGAAACAGGCAGGCAAGAGATAAACTCATTGAGCACAATCTTCGTTTGGTGGCGCATATCGTGAAGAAGTATTCCCAACCGGAGAAGGATAATGAGGATTTGCTTTCCATCGGTACCGTGGGACTGATTAAGGCGGTGGATTCCTATGACGGAGCTAAGGGAATCCGTTTGGGGACCTATGCGGCACGGTGTATCGAAAACGAATTGTTGATGTTTTTTCGCGCGGGAAAAAAGACCGCAAAAGAAGTGTATCTTTACGATCCCATCGGAACGGATAAGGAAGGAAATGCAATAAATTTGTTGGAGATTATCGTGGCGGAAGAAGAGGATTATACGGACCGGTACGAGCGAAGGCAGAAGCTTTCCATACTTCCGCGGCTGCTTGCCGCAAATTTGGAGGAAAGAGAGCAGGAAATTATTACCCTTCGTTACGGGTTGGATGGGGGAAAAGAATTGACCCAGCGGGAGATTGCGGACCGGCTTGCCATCAGCAGAAGCTACGTTTCCCGGATTGAAAAGAAGGCATTACGAAAGCTGAGGGAAGAGTATGAAAGAGAAGAAAACGTTATTTCATAAGCTGAAAGAATATAATAAAACCATGCTCCCGATGCATATGCCGGGGCATAAACGAAACCTCGCTCTTTCCGGAACGGACGGGTATTTGACCGCACTCGGTGCGGACTGTGACATTACGGAAATTGCGGGGTTTGATAATTTGGCGGAGCCGGAGGGAGTTTTTCTTTCTTTGAAGCAACGTGCCGCAAAACTTTGGAAGAGTGAAGAGGCGTATCCTCTTGTAAACGGCAGCACCTGCGGAATCTTAGCGGGAATTTACGCTGCTGTTCCTTACGGAGGAGAAGTTATTGTTGCGAGAAATTGCCATAAATCGGTGTACAACGGATTACAACTGGTGAATGCAAATGTGACTTATTTGTTACCGGAACAGGAACCTGTGACGGGGAGTTACGGAAGGATCACAAAAGAGGCTGTGGAGATTGCATTACAAAAGGTGCCGAATGCGAAATTGGTGATTGTCACCAGCCCTACCTATGAAGGCGTTCTCAGTGATATTGCGGGCATCTGTGAGATTGCCCACGGAATGGGTGTACCGGTGTTGGTGGATTCGGCCCACGGAGCTCATTTGGGCTTCGGAGAATTCCCAAAGGGCGCAGCGGAATGCGGTGCGGATCTGGTGGTGCACAGTTTACACAAAACCTTACCGTGTCTGACCCAGACAGCCATGCTTCACAGAACCGGTAGATTAGTATCGGGACAAGCGTTACAAACAGCAATCAATATGTTTCAGACAAGCAGTCCGTCCTATTTGCTGTTGGCATCCATAGACGGATGTATCGGGCTGCTGGAAAAGCGGGAAGAGACACTATTTTATGAGTGGGGAGAAGCGTTGACCGAATTTTATCAGGGAGCGCGTTTGTTACAGAATCTCCGGATACTGTTTGATGAAGATGCGGCGGACGCAGAGCAGCGATGCGCCGGGGCGCAGGATAACAAAGGACTTGTCAGAGACCCGGGTAAGCTTGTCATTGTTACGGCCGGAACCGATTTGACCGGACCGGAGCTTATGGAGCTGTTGCGGACGGAGTACCGCATAGAATTGGAAATGGCAGCGGAACGGTACGGATTGGCCATGACCGGACCGGGGGATACGAAGGAAAGTCTGACTTGTTTGTTAAAGGCGCTATTAGCAATCGATGAAAAATGTCACAAGGGACCGGAGAAGGAACTGCTCTATCCGGCGCTTCCAACCATACATTTACCGATAGGAGAGGCTATGAGCCGGAAAAGTGAAGAGCTTCCCTTAGAAGAAGCGGTAGGAAGGATTGCGGCAGAGCATCTTTGGGCTTATCCGCCGGGAATTCCGGTGGTGGTAGCGGGAGAAGAACTTACGGAAGAGACCACGAACTATCTTTTGGAGAAGAAAAGTCTGGGGGTGGAATTGCACCGGAAAAGCGGAAACTGTAAAGGAACGCTGCTGTTGGAGGTTGTGAAATAAAAAGGGCAATAAGGAAATTATAACTTCCCTAACATTGCGGTTGACAAAATCCG
>JAFTPY010000212.1 GCA_017463035.1 Lachnospiraceae bacterium | reverse complement strand
CAAGCGGTTTCTCCGCGATGACGGCATGATAAAGGTAAGCAGAACCTTAAAAGAAAATAATATGAAGCTGCGGGCGTCGGGAGAACGGCTTTCGGTGCAGCTGGGAAGAGATGCGACGCTGGAGGAGATTGCGGCGGCTACCGGGATGAGTATGGAAGAAATTGTACGTGCCATGGAAGCCTGCACGGAGGTGGAATCCTTATCAAAGCCGGTGAATCGTCCGGACGGTTCGGAAAGTACGCTGGGCGAGCGGATTCCGGGGGAAACGGACGCCACGGAACAGATTGTAAATCATATGGTGATGAAGCAGTTGTTAGAGGCTTTGCAGGAAGAAGAAAGACAATTAATCGAGCTTCGTTATTTTGAAAACAAAACTCAAACGGAAATTGCGACGCGGTTTGGTGTCAGTCAGGTACAAATCAGCCGTATGGAAAAGAAAATTTTACAAAGGATGCGGGGACTTCTTGCATAGTTTGTTTAAAAACGGCACATACTTCCCGAAGACAAGGAAAGGCGGTGAAGGAAGAAGTGACGGTAAAACAAAGAATTACGTTAATAATTGCGGCGCTGGCTCTTGCGGCAGCGGTCTTTCTTCTGGTTTGGTTTGTGAGTAAGCCGGAGGATGCGCCGGACGGTGTACTGGTATACCGGGAGGCATATATGCGTATGGCGGACCAACCGTGGCAGGGGGAACGTTTATGCCGAAGCAAATGACGGTTTATTTGAAATTTGACCAGTGTGTGCTGGTAAAACAGTGTCGGGTGCTGCTGGCGGATGTGGCGTCTGTTTACGGAACAGATCCGGTTATGCGGCAAAAAATCGGTGCACTGGAGCTGTACCGTTTCCCAAAGGAGCAGAAAGAGAAGAAAATATTTTCCGTGATGAAGGTCATTGAAATCATCGGAGCGGCTTATCCGGAAATTGAAGTAAATCCGGTGGGTGAACCGGATTTCATTGTGGAATATAAGCCGGAGAAGCAGAAAAAGTTCGCAAAACCTTTAGAGTGGTGTAAGACGGGTTTTGTGGCGCTTTCCGTGTTTTTCGGGTCGGCCTTTACTATTGTGACCTTTAATAAGGATGCCAGCGTGGAAGAAATCTTCCCTATGATTTACCGCCTGACGGAAGGAGCGGAACGAAAGGGACCGGGCGAACTGGAGATTGCTTACAGCATCGGACTGCCCTTGGGAATCATCCTGTTCTTTAACCATTTTCTGAGAAAGAAAATCGACAGTGACCCGACGCCGTTACAGGTGCAGATGCGCCAGTATGAAAAGGATGTGAATTCCACCATTATCGAGAATGCATCCAGAGAGGGGAAAATCGAGGATGTCTGACTGGGTTTTAACCATATTGTACTATGCGGTGGGAATCTCCTTCGGAGCTGCAGTGGCGGCGGGGCTGTTTGCATTTATTACAACAGTAGGTGTGGTAACAAGACTGGCTGCGGGAACAAAAACCGCAAAGTATGTAATGCTGTATGAAACCATTGCCATTATCGGAGTGACAACGGCAAATGCGATAGATTTATTTCAATGGCAGTTTGCGGGCGGTGTTATGTTCCGGTCGGTCTGCGGATTGTTTTTCGGAGTGTTTGTAGGGTGTCTTGCGGCGGCACTGGCAGAGGTAGTGAATGTATTTCCGGTTATGGCACGGCGTATTAAACTTACCGTGGGAATGGCGTATCTGGTTCTGGCCTTCGCTTTGGGCAAGGGCTTCGGTGCATGGTATCACCTGATATTGGGAGCAGGGAAGTAGAACGTCCGGAAAGAGATACGGGACGTATTTTGATGGTATGGGCAAAGAATGAAGTGAGAATAACGGAAAGGAAAAAGCGGAATGGACGACAAACAAAGAAAACGTATGATACATGAAGTGGTAAAGGAAAGTGATCCGAAAAAGAGGGATGAAAAATACAATCAATATGTGGAGCAGGTAACCCCGAAGCATAATCCGTGGATTAACATTATCTGGGCCTTTGCGGTAGGCGGTGCCATCTGTACGCTGGGACAGGCTCTGCTGAACCTGTATCAGAATCTGGGTGCGAGTAAGGAGGATGCGGCACTTTATGTGACAATTTCTCTGGTGCTTTTATCGGCGTTGTTTACCGGTCTGAATTTGTACCAGAAGCTGACCAAATATGCCGGTGCGGGAAGTGTGGTACCGATTACCGGATTTGCCAATTCCGTGGCGGCGTCCGCCATTGAGTACAGCAAGGAAGGGCAGGTATTCGGTATCGGCTGTAAGATCTTTACCATTGCGGGGCCGGTAATTCTGTACGGAATACTGACCAGCTGGGCTTTGGGGCTGATTTACTGGATTCTGAAGCTGCTTGGAATTGTGTGAAAAGAGATATAATTATGATGTATGAGCAGAGTGTCGGAATGCGTAGAAGCGCGTTCCGGCACTTTTGTGTAAGAGAAAGAAAAAAAGGGGCTTGACACTTAATTATTTTTAGTAGAGGCAAAAAAATCACTTATACCTTGCGTATTATTAGAAAATATAGCATAATTTACTTTGCGTACTGTTGGCTATTCTTTGAAATATTACTTTGCGTATTGTGGAGGTTATATGGAAATTAAAAGAAAAATATATTCAAAGATATTAGATTGGAAGAAGAACAGCAACGGAACAAAGGCGCTATTGATAGAGGGCGCAAGAAGAATCGGGAAGTCTACGGTTGCGGAAGAAATCGGGAAAATGTAGAGAATATCACATTGCCGTCGGAAGAACGTAAAATAAAAATGTATCCGTTGGATTTCGAAGAATTCATGATATATATGGATGAAGGTCTTTTATACGAATATATTTGTGAGTGCTATGAAAAGAAACAGCCGTTGGAACAGTCAATGCATATGAAGGCTATGCATCTATTTAAAGAATATATGTTGGTAGGCGGTATGCCGCAGGCGGTTCTTGCATTTGCAAAGAACGGTAGAGATTTTGCAGCGGCGGATGTCGAAAAACGTGATATTTTAGAGTTATATAGAGACGATATCAAAAAAGCGGCAAAAAAATACAACTCTCGTGTATCCGCAATATTTGAGAATATTCCTGCGTATTTATCTACGCATGAGAAAAAAATTGTGCTGAGAGATATTGAAGAAGGAGCAACCTTTGATAGATATGATGAACCTTTGTTTTGGCTTGATGATTCCATGATTTGTAATTTATGCTATAAATGCAATGATCCCAATGTAGGGTTTGCCCTTAATAAGAATGAATCCGCGGTTAAGTGTTATATGGGGGATACCGGCCTGCTGGTTAGTCTTGCTTTTAGCGAAAATGAAATTGCAGGTCAGCAACTATATAAACAAATTATGGATGGCAAGCTATCTTTAAACGAAGGGATGATTTATGAAAATTTGATTTCGCAGATGATTGCGGCAAGAGGGTCTAAACTGTACTTTTATACACATTATAGCGAGGATAAGCATCGCAATGATATTGAAATTGATTTTTTACTATCAAATGAAAGCAAAACGAATTTCAGAGTCTTTCCGATAGAGGTAAAGTCTTCTAAAAATTATACAGTAACCTCACTGGGACGTTTTAAAGAAATGTTCGGTAAAAAGATTGCGACACAGTATATTATACATCCAAAGGGGTTTGTAATAGAGGGAGATGTGGTAAAAATTCCGCCATATATGTTTGATGTTGCATTTAAGTAATCATTGGGGGCGGCATAGGTCGCTCCTTTTTTTCAAAAACCACTTGACATATTATCAAAATGATAGTATCATAAACACAGAAACAAATAGTATCAAAATGATAATAACAAAAAGGGAGGAAGAGATTATGAGAAAGACATTGATTGTGGTAGACATGCAGAAGGATTTTATTGACGGTGCATTGGGGACCAAGGAGGCGGTTGCCATTGTGGACAACGTAAAGAGAAAGATTGAAGCGTACCGGGCAAACGGGGATGAGATTATTTTTACGAGAGACACTCATCAGCCGGAGTACTTAAGCACCAACGAGGGGAAATATCTTCCGGTACCGCACTGTATCGAAGGAACCGACGGCTGGCAGATTTATGACGGTTTGCCGATAGAGGGAGCAGAGCTTGTGAATAAGCCGACCTTCGGCTATCTTGATTGGGCAAAGTATAACTTTGAGGAAGTGGAGCTTATCGGCTTGTGTACCGACATCTGTGTGGTTTCCAACGCCTTGATTTTAAAGGCCATGTATCCGGAAATTACGGTAAAGGTGGATGCAACCTGTTGTGCCGGTGTAACACCGGAAAGCCACGCTGCGGCACTTCTTACCATGAAGATGTGCCAGGTGGAGGTTTATGAAGGCTAAGGAGTTTCGAAAGGGGAGAGTATTATGATACGATATAACGGTAAACCGGTGGAACTGAATCATTTTCCGGACGGGACACTTCTTATGAAGGAGACGGTAACGGAGACGGAAGAAGCAGTCGTCCGCTGGAATTTTGAACATAACGAAGAAATGGTGGCATTGTATTTTCTTGCGAAGCATCTCCGGGCAAAGGGAGTAAAGCGGATGGTGCTGGAGCTTCCGTACATTCCCAATGCCAGACAGGACAGAGTGAAGAAGTCGGAGGATGTATTTACCTTAAAATACTTTGCGGAGTTTGTAAATTCTTTGGGCTTTGCGGAGGTGACAGTGCTGGACCCACATTCCTATGTCAGCGAGGCGTTGTTTGATAATCTCCGCATCCGGACGCCGAAGGACTATGTGGAGCAGGTCATTGAACGTCTTGGCGGAACAGAGAATTTGCTGCTTTTCTTCCCGGATGAGGGTGCTATGAAGCGGTATTCGGCCATGTTTGATTTGCCGTATGTGTTCGGAATCAAGAAAAGGGACTGGACTACCGGAGATATCCTGGGGCTTGATGTGGCAGGTCGTACGGAGTTGATTGCAGGAAGCAGGGTTTTGATTATCGATGATATTTGCAGCAAGGGAGGTACTTTCTTCCACAGTGCAAAGGCGCTGAAGAAACTGGGAGCAGGGGATGTTTCGTTGTATATTTCCCATTGTGAGAGTTCGATATTTGAGGGAGAGCTTCTTACCACCGATTGGATTACACAGGTGTACACCACGGACAGTATTTTTACCGGAAGCCATGAAAAGATTACCGTTTTGAAGGGGTAAGGAAAGAGAGGAGAGATTATGAACAGAACAAATCCGATGTTGTTGATTGATTTTTATAAAGCGGTACACGCAGAGATGCTGCCGAAGGGGATTACAAAGTCCGTATCCTATTTTACACCGCGTATGAGCAGGGTAAAGCGTTGGAACGAGGTAGTCATGTTCGGATTGCAGGGCTTTGT
>JAFTPY010000211.1 GCA_017463035.1 Lachnospiraceae bacterium | reverse complement strand
TTCGGCTGATTTGTACCTGACTGACACCGAATCGCGTCGCAATTTCCGTTTGAGTTTTGTTTTCAAAATAACGAAGCTCGATTAATTGTCTTTCTTCTTCCTGCAAAGCCTCTAACAGTTGTTTCATCACCATATGATTTACAAGCTGTTCCGTGGCGTCCGTCTCCCCGGGAATCCGCTCGCCCAGCGTGCTTTCCGAGCCGTCCGGACGATTCACGGGCTTTGATAAGGATTCCACCTCCGTGCAGGCTTCCATGGCCAGTACAATTTCTTCCATACTCATCCCGGTATCCGCCGCAATCTCCTCCAGGGTCGCGTCTCTTCCCAGCTGTACCGAAAGCCGTTCTCCCGACGCCCGCAGCTTCATATTATTTTCTTTTAAGGTTCTGCTTACCTTTATCATGCCGTCATCGCGGAGAAACCGCTTGATTTCTCCGGTTATCATCGGTACTGCGTAGGTGGAGAATTTCACATCAAAGGTGACATCAAACTTATCAATGGCTTTGATTAACCCGATGGTTCCGATTTGGAACAAATCCTCCGCTTCGCAACCGCGTCCCAAAAACCGTCGCACCATACTCCATACAAGGCCCGTATTTTCGGTAATCAGCTGCTCCCTCGCCTGCTTGTCTCCCTCCTGTGAGAGACGAATCAGTCCGATTGTATCCAAACATACGCCTCCCGTTTATCCGATTACTTTTTTCATTTTTACTACGGTTCCTTCTCCCACCGCAGATTCTACCGACAGCTCGTCCGTAAAGGCCTCCATAAAAGAAAAGCCCATTCCGGACCGCTCCATTTCCGGTTTTGTAGTATACATCGGCTCCATGGCCAACCCAATATCCGGAATTCCCGCACCGGTATCCTTTACCGAAAAAAACACTTCTTTCCCCCGTCTTCCGCACCATACTTCCACGGTTCCGTCCGCCTCTCCGTATCCGTGGATAATGGCATTGGTTACCGCCTCGGAAACCGCAGTTTTTGTATCCGCCAGTTCCTCCAAAGTCGGATTTAACGGCGTCAAAAAGGCCGCTACCGTCATTCGTGCCAACGCCTCGTTACAGGACTTTGCCTGAAACGCAAGCCGCATTTCGGTATCAAATTTGTCCACTCTCCTGCCTCCTTTTTTCTTTTATTTAATATCGTTACTGCCTGCAAAGCATTCCTTTGCAGGACGGGTAAATGCTTCTTCTGCCGATTCGTACTGCTCTACGATTTTATAGAGCCCGGAAACCTTAAAAATCCGGTCCACATTGGAGCCTACCCCCATAACGCCTACGCGTCCGCCCTGAAAAATCACCTGACGGTAACGTCCCATAATCACGCCGATTCCCGAGCTGTCCATAAACTCCACCCCGGTAAAATCAAACAAAATATGCTTTGCATGACTTCTCGCCAGTAAACTGTCGGCACTTTCCCGTACCGCTACGGCGGTATGATGATCCAAATCCGCCTTCAGATGAATTACCAGTATGTCTCCCCGCAGTTCATATTCCGCTGCCTTCATAGTTCCTCCTTTCTTGAAACCGGCCATGCAGGCCCGCACTCTGTGCTTGCCCACACATAAGGAAAGAGGACACGCGTTCGCCACATGTCCTCTTTCGTAAAATGATTTCTTATTCTTTTAATTTAAACCATCCATACACTGATGCGCCATTTCGGCACGCTCACTGCCCGGATATTTGTTCACTAACATCTGAAAATACACTCTGGCATTGTCTTCGTCGCCGTCCCGCTGATAGGAACGTCCCAAAAAGTAAAGGGTATCCGCATCACTGCCGCCCATCCGGTACGCTGCCAGCAAATAAGGCACCGCTTCCGCGTACTTTTTGTCGTTGTACAAATCGTGCCCGTGCTCATATCCGTAATCCCGTACCCGCTCCGATACCTCGGAATACACTTCCTTATACAAATCTCCGGTCTTTTTCCGTAACAACGCCCCGTTTTCACAAGCCAGAAGTTTTTCTCCGTAGCTGATTAAGTCATCCAAAACCGTCAACGGCTTTTCATCCTCTTCTGCTTCTTTTACCTTCTCTGCAAGCGCATCATATTCCATCAAAACAAATACTGCCTGTTCATAGCCCGCCGCATCAAACTCGGCATCCGTTGCCTCTTCAATCTCGCTTTCCAGTTCCGCGATCTTGTTTTCTGCCAGCTTTAACTTATCGGTCAAATCCGTCTTTTCATTTTCCAGTACAGAAATCCGGGCGGTATATGCTGCACTCTCGGCTCCGTAGTCTCTTTCCTGCGCCGTATATTTTGCCTTGATGTCGGAACGCACCGTCGGCACCACCAGCCAGTACAGCACCGCGATTCCGATGATAATTCCGGCAAAAAACGTAATAAATGCAATATAGTTCGGCTTGTCCTCCCGATAGGCAACACCCGTCACCGCCGGCTGATAGGACATTCCTTCTACCTTTTTCTCCTGTCTGGCCGGCTGACCGTCCGGATTCAGCTGCAAATTAATTTCCGCAAGATAGGAAAGAGTGGTCGTGTTGGCCACATCCGTTTTCTGGGCACGTACCAGACAACGCTTCGCTTTCTCATATTCTCCGTTTTTCATGTACAACAATGCCAACAGCTGCAATGCACGAATATACCCCGGATTGATGCTGATTGCCTTACGGAGCTGCAACATCGCCAAATCATCGCTTCCCTGCTTCGCATAGGTAAGCGCCTGATTATACTTTTTCACAGTCTGGTTCACCGCATCCAGCTTCGCCGGATTGGACTGCACCTTCTCGATAAAATAGTCCGCCCGGTTATTCTCCGGTTGAAAATGCTTGCTGATAATCCACTCGCTGAGAGCCACCACCGGTTCCCCCATTTCGTAATAAACCAGTCCCAGTAAATTCCGGGCCTCTATGTTACGTTTGTTATTCTCCAAACTCTTTTTTAACATCAAAATCGCACCGGACAAATCTCTTACCTTTGCCCGGGCCAGTCCCTCATTATAATAACGGTTGGAAAGCCGGCAGAGACGCATTGCCACAGCCATGTCTGCACCGCACTGCTCGCAATACCGACGATTCCGTCCCATTTCAAAGCCGCATTTCGGACAATTCATGGCGTTTCCCTACCTTCTTTCTTTTTTCCCTGACACTACCTGTTCCAACAAATCGGACAAATCCGTCAAATCGTTGTTCATAATGGCCTCTTCCGCCTGATCGATTTCCAAACTCGGCTGAAACTTTGCCAATTCTTCTTCGTAATTTAACATACGCTTTCCTCCTGCCTTGTATAAATTCCAAAACAGCCTGTTCATTTACTTAAAGCCTTCTTGTTTTGTTCGTTCCTAAATTCTATCATATCGGTTAACACTTGAAAAATCAATAGTTTCCCGCTATTTTTTAATAAATCTTAATCAGTAAAAAGGCGATATTACACTTTTTTCCGTGCAATATCGCCTAAATCCCTTATATTTTGTCGTCAATCATTACTCATTCCGACAATCTTCTTTTTATTTTACTTCGAAAAATGCGCCAAACGCTCTTCTACTTGTGCCATCATCGCGGTGTACTTTTCAAGCTTTGCTCTCTCCTCCGCAAGCTTTGCTTCCGGTGCCTTGTTTACGAAGTTCGGATTGGACAGCATACCGTTAACACGCTTTAACTCGCCCTCCAAACGTGCCTTTTCCTTAGAAAGACGCTCGATTTCCTTCTCGATGTCAACCAAATCCGCA
>JAFTPY010000210.1 GCA_017463035.1 Lachnospiraceae bacterium | reverse complement strand
TGCCTCATGTCTCTTGTATGCGGTATTTACCGTAACCAAAACCGCACCGATTTTTGTGGTGGCCCAGAAGGTAATGAACCATGCAGGAACGTTGGTAGCCCAGATGGATACCTTGCTGCCGGCCTTTACACCCATGGAGATGAGGGCCTTTGCAAACTGGTCTACGTCCTCGCGGAACTGCTCGTAGGTACGAACGTAATCCAAAGTCGTATACTTAAATGCATACTGGTCCGGGAACTCCTCTACCATGCGGTCCAGTACCTGGGAGAAGGTCAGGTTGATGAGCTCATCCTTTTTCCATACATACTGACCGGTACCGTCGTGGTTCGGATACAATACTTTCTTTTTGCCCCGGGTCTTCTCGAAACGGCTCATGTAGTTGACAAAATGAGTAAAGATAACCTCGTGATCCGGCAAATCCTCCATCCATTCGGTCTTCCATTCTAAGGAAATAAATCCGTCGTAGTCGATGGAAGAGAGGGCACGCATAATATCCGCCACCGGCATGGTACCTTCGCCGATTAAGTTGTAAGTATCCTTGTCGTCGGAGTCGCGTAAATGTACATGCTTTACATAAGCACCGAGGTTTTTGATGGTGGTGTCCGCACTTTCTTCACAGTCGCGGTACGGGTGTTGTACATCCCATAACGCAGCCAGAGAATCACAGGCAAAATCGTCCATCATAGCGCGGAGGCGGGCGGTGTCGGCAAAGATACCGCTGGTCTTAACGAGAACGGTAACGCCGGCAGCTTCTGCTTCCGGTAACAGTTCGTTCAAACGGGAGCGTACCAAATCTTCCTTATCCTGCAGGGCAACCACGGATACATACGGTACCTCTGCCTGCTTTGCCAGCTGAATTAACTGCTGTACCAAAGCAATTGCGCCGTCATTTTCTGCGGATAAATCGCAGGAGGTGTCGAAGCACGGGATAGAGAGCTTCTTTTCTCTCATCTGTCGTACGGTAGTGGCAATGTTATATTTATGGAAGGGACCGCTTTTTTCGGTCAAAGCTGCGATGAAAGGTAAGTTATAGATTTCCACTCCTTCGAAACGCATATCAACGCCGGCCGCAAGCCATTCTTCCCAAGAAAGATGAGACCAGCCTCTGGTAGAAAACGAAAGTTTCATATGTTATGCCTCCTCGTAAACGATTTTGTTTAATGCGCTGATATAGGCCTGAATACTGGAGCCGATAATATCAGTAGAGGTTCCGCGACCGGAATAAATCTTTCCGTTGGAACGAAGCTTGATTACGGTCTCACCCATTGCCTCACGGCCCTCCGTAACGGAACGGATCTGGAAGTCATCCAGTTCATAGTGACAGCCTAAGATATTTTCCAAAGCAAGGAATGCCGCATCCACCGGACCGTCGCCCAAGGCAACGCCTTCTAAGGTCTGACCGTTTTTCTCAAGCTTCATCTGAGCCATGGAAGAAGCGGTATTGCTGGCAGTAATGTGGTAGCTGGTTAATGTGTAAGTAGCCGGCACCTGCATTGCTGCGGAAGCAACGATGGTATCCAGTTCCTTGGAGGAAATCACATCTTTGCGGGTAGCAATCTTTTGGAACGCTTCCCATACCTTTGCACCGTCCTCTTCACTTAAGTCATAACCTAATTTCTCGACTGCTTTTAATACGGTAGTCATAGTATCCTGAGCGGTAAGGGACATCTCTTCCACATCGTCCTGTACACCGTTGTCAAACGGAGAATTCTTACTGCGGGTGGTTTCGCAAATCCATGCAATTTGCTTTACGATACGATTCATTTCTACGGTGCGTACAGAACAGCTAACCCCGAAGGACTCTCCCTTAGTTGCCAGCAAACGGGCAACATTTGCTAAGGAAATCTGATTGGTACAGTAAGCGGATGCCTTAATCTCACGAACGCCGTGCTTGATGGCTGCGATGGCACAGGCATCCGCCATGGCCAGTTCATTGGAGCAGGAAAGACCGAGAACTATGTCTTTCAGTTCCGGTACATTTTCATTCAATGCATCGAAGAAGGTTGCAAACTCTTCCGGAAGCATAGCACCGGTGGCGTCACAAACGGTGACGGTCTTTGCACCTGCGGCAATGGCGGTTTTGATTGCCTGATATAAAAAGGCCGCATCGCTTCTGGTGGCGTCGTCTGCAATGAATTCAACATCAGAGGTCTTTTCGCAACAAGCGGTTACAATTTCTTCGATGGTCTTTAACATGACATCCGGCTTCTTATGAAATAAGTACTCCATCTGTACCGGGCTGACGGAAGCAAACACCTGAAGACGCGGATTCTTTGCTTCTTTTACCGCATTCCAAGTGGCATCTACGCTTTCCTTATCTAAAGAAACCGGTACAGCTACGATGCTGTTTTTAACGGTAGAAGCAATGGACTTAATACGAAGGGCGTCTACCTTAGGCTGGGAAATACCCTCCAGCTCGATTACAGTTACATTTAGTTTATCTAATAGTTTCGGAAGCTCGATTTTCTCTTTAAAGGATAGGGAGAACTCTTTCCCGGTTTGTTTTAACGTTGTGTCACTGATTCTGATTTGGTTCATGATAATCCTCCTTGTTTCTTTTTGAAAATAAAAAAATCCCTGAGACTAAAAGTCTCAAGGACGAATAAACGATTCGCGGTACCACCTTGCTTACAGCCGCCTTACGACGAACTGTCTCTCTCGGACTCAACCAAGCCCATAGCCGATAACGAGGCTGACCGTACTCCACTACG
>JAFTPY010000209.1 GCA_017463035.1 Lachnospiraceae bacterium | reverse complement strand
GAACGGCTCGATTTCCGTCGGGTGATTGTGGGTCTCATTCTTAAAGAAAATTAACCATTCTTCGGTCTCCTTCTTACCGTCCGGTCTGGTAATCTCAATCGGAACGATAATGGAGCAGGCATTGATTTCATCGGAAACTTCCATATCCTCAAGCTTTCCGTCGGCACGAAGCTTCTTCATACCAACCAAAGCAAGGTCCATGAGGGAAATGAACTTATCGTCTCTGCCCTTATATAAAATCTCACGCTCAGCCACGTACTTGTCATAGGAAGCACGAATCGGAGCCATGTAGTCGCCCTCTTCGAACTTAACATCCGTAAGCTCGGTTAAGAAGGTGGTGTGACGGCAGTGGTCAGACCAATAGGTATCCAACACACGGATTTCGGTCATGGACGGGTCACGCTTCTCGTCATCACGGAAGTAGTTCTGAATGTGTAAAAAGTCACGGAAGGTCATAGCCAGGTTCAGGGAAGCGTAAAGCTCCTTTAACTGAGCCTCCGGCATATCCTTGAAACCGTCAAAGATGATAACATCTGCCGGATCTTCGAATACAGACTCTAAGGTCTCCGGCTTCTCCTCTGCCGCTTCTCTGGAATCTACCGGGTTAATACAATATGCCTTGATTGCCTCTACTTCCTGCGGCTCTAAAATACCGGAAAGTACATAGGTGGTTGCGGAACGAATCACCGGCTCCTCGGTCTCGTTTAACAGCTTTACGCACTGCTCTGCGGAGTCTGCTCTCTGATCAAACTGACCCGGCAAATACTCTACGGAGAAAACGGTATCTTCCGGACAAATCGGGAAGGTTTCCTCATATACAAAGTCTACCGGCGGCTCGGAAAATACGGTACCGAGTGCACGGGAGAGGGTCTCGTCACTTACATTTTCAACATCATAACGGATTAAAACACGTACTGCGGTTACATTCTGAATGTTCAAATACTCTTTGATCTCATTCATCAGCTCGCCGGCCTTAACAGCATATTCCGGCTTCTTTTCAGAATAAATTCTTCTTACTTTACTCATCTTATCCATCCTTTCCGATGTCCGTGGAACATCCACTGCCTCATTGTTGTTTTCAGTATAACATTTTTTTGTTTATAAATAAAATTAATATATATGAATTGTTTTATTAGGAATTCTTATGAAAATCGTTGCGTTTTTCGCAAACATCTGTTATACTCACAAATAGAGAGTAATAGGTAATTTGTCCCATTGCTTTTATCATTTCAAGTCATGCCCATACTTCTTACAGGCAGAATCCGGCAGTCACCGGCTCCGGAACAGAAAGGAGTTTCTCATGGATGTAAATTACGAGTTATATAAAGTCTTTTATTATGTAGCAAAAACCCTCAGCTTTTCGGAAGCGGCTTCTTCGTTGTTTATCTCCCAGTCTGCGGTCAGCCAGTCGGTCAAAGTACTGGAACGACGCCTTGGACAGATTCTGTTTACCCGGAGTACAAAACGGGTTACCCTGACCAAAGAAGGTGAAATGCTGTTCAAGCATATCGAACCGGCCATCAACCTAATTACCAAAGGAGAAAACCAACTGGTCAATTCCCAAAAGTCCGGCGGTATGCAGCTGCGTATTGCCGCCAGTGACACCATCTGCCGTTATTATCTGGTACCGTACTTAAATCAGTTCCACCAGACCTTTCCGGAAGTTCATTTACGGGTTATGAATGCCACCTCCCTGCAATGTGCGGAGCTTCTTTCCGAAAATGCGGTGGACTTTATCGTTGCCAATTCGCCGAATCCCGCTCTGAATAACTCCATGCAAATCGAAACCTTACGGGAGTTCTCGGATGTGTTTATTGCCAATAAGTCTTCTTACGACTATTCCGACACATCGCTGTCTTTTGCGGAGTTGTCCGCTTTGCCGATTTTGATGCTGTCCAAGCGTTCCACCACCAGTGAGTTTTTACACGAACAATTTCTGTCACACTCCGTGGAACTGGCGCCTGCGGTAGAGCTCAGCAGTAACGATCTTCTGATTGATCTGGCTAAAATCGGTCTCGGTATTGCCTTTGTTCCGGATTTCTGCGTGGAAGGAAAGACCGATGACGAGTTATATATTATAAAAACAAAAGAGGCTCTTCCGAAGCGAAAACTGGTTCTTGCCTACGACAATTCCCTTCCGATTTCGGAGCCGACCGGCTATTTTATGAAACTGCTAAAAGAAAATAACGACTAAACATACAACAAGGAGCTGCCGCACTTAGGATTTTCCGTCCAAATGCGGCAGCCCCTTCTGTTTCTACCTACGTTTTCCGTTATTCCAAAAGACTTACGGTTGCCCCCAGCAGGATATCATCCCAGGCTTCCGTATTCACCGCCACATCATACTCCGCAAGCAACACCTCATAAGCCGCCTGAAACGCTTTGCCACATTGAATTTCGTACTCCGCTTCCACCGTTGCCTCGTAAGTTTTCGTACACTCATCATCTACCATACGAATCAAGTAAATACCGTACTCCGTTTGAACCGGACCGGACACATTCCCTTTTTCTAATTTCTTTGCAGCCATCTTATATGCCTTCTCTGCACCGTCTCCTCCATCCACAAAGGTTCTCGTATTATGCACCAATGTACTATCCTTAGCCGCCAATGTTTCAAAAGAAACACCTTCCGTCACCTGCTCGTAATACTCCTGCATTTGTGCCCTTCGCGCTCCGATAACCTCTTCACTCTCTTCACATATGTTATATTCTTCGTCATAATAGGTTGTGGCCAGATACAGATACTCCGTCTCGTATTCCTTGTAATCCTCTTTATTTATCGTTTCCCTGACGCTTTCTTTGGTAATTCCGAGATTTTCCGTCATTCTTGTATAATACTTTTCCGCCAGCATCATCCACTCACAGGTTTCCTTCAAATTCTTTTCGGTAAATCCTCCCCGCTCCGTTTCCTCCGCCGACATCATTTCTTTCAAATCTTCCACAAAAGAATGACACTCCTGAAGCTCCTCCTCCGTCAGCTCCATCCCGTTTTTCTTTGCACAATCATACAAAACGGCATACTGAATCAACGCATTTATCGTCTCATCCTTAAATACCTCTCTTGTGGTACGGCCCTCTTCGTCATAGGGCATTTCCCAATAATCCGTGCCGTACTGAGCTTCATAATATGCAGCATAGCTGTTCCCTTGAACCTCCATGGAATAAATAAGAAACATGGCGGTCTGCATGGAAACAGGTACATTGCCCACCGTTACCGCAGTAGTTGCTTCATTTGCCTCTGCCCTCTGCTTCACAAGACTTTGATTGGCCCGGTCAAATCCCTGCCACTCCACGCCTACCGTAGGTGTTCCCGCATTTTGAACGTTTTCGTCTTCCTGTTTTTCCTTCTTACATGCCGAAACCGAGCAAACAACCAGCAATAACAGTACCAGACTTACATACGTTTTCTTTTTTCCGAATTTCTTTTGCTTACTTTCCCTCACCGTATCAATCCTTTCCGAACTTATCCTATCAAAAGCTCACTCATCTTATTCAAAATTCATAAATCGGTAATACAGCTCCTCAAACTCCGGCTGTTCCGCCAAATTCAAGCATTCTCCGTTACAGTATATCATATCTTTCCCCTTTAATAAACAGGAAAGAATTCCACCGACAGAACTGTTCCCCACAATCATGACCTTTCCGGAAAATTCTTTCGGCAAAAGACCTGTCCGCAGCAAATCCTCCGGGGTACAATATCGTCCTACGCCGCCTGCGACAAAAACCCGTTCCACCTGCTCCGGCTTCACCTCCGCATATCTGCAAAGCAGTTCGATTCCCGCACGGACAGCTCCTTTGGCCAGCTGAAACTCTCTGATATCCTCCTGCAGTAAACCCGCATAACCTTCCGTAAAATACGGTTCCTGCAAAAGTCCCGTTTCATCCAAAGCCTCGTCCTCCAGGGCCTTCGCAATCTTTCGGAACAAATCCGAGGCATAGGCATACCTTCCACCCTCCATTGCACTTCCCATGGCAGCCGCCGTGCCATACCACTTTCCTTTTACCGAAAGCAAAATCTCTCCGTTGGTTCCCAAATCAATTAACAGTTCAATCTTATCTCTGTCCCCTGAAAACACCGCATTGGCTCCGGCCACCGCATCTCCTCCCACAAACGCAGAAAGACACGGAAAAACCGTCACCTCCGCCTGCAATAGCATCCGAGGGATTTCATAATTCCCTGCCATACCGGAAAACAGTTGAGAAAACATGAGCACTGTCTTGTTTGTTGTATATGGTGTGAAAGGTGCCTTTGCCATGCCCGCCAAAGAATACCCCAGCAGCAAATGCTGCATTACGGTATTTCCGGCAATTCCGATTTTTACCTGTATACCGTCACAATTCATCCCCCTGGTATGCAAGGTCTCTGCACCTTCCGTAAGTACAAAAAGGAAGCCTTTTACCAAGGCTTCCCTAATCTCGTTTGTTAAACTCTCCCCCTGTCCGCGCAATGCCGCATCGATTCTGCCGATGACATCAGCTGCCGTCCTGCGCTGAGGATTCTCACATCCGTAAGCTGCAAGCACCTCTCCACATGCATCCGCACAAACAAAGGCCAACGTTGTGGTTCCCAAATCAGCCGCCAGTAAAAGCTCTTTGACACAAAGAACACCCAACGTATTCTCCTGTACCTCCCTGCGCTCTTCAGACCGCTCCTGTGCCGTCTTCTGTACAAAAAATTCCGTCAATCCGGCATATTGTACAAAACCGCCCACTGCCTGACAATCCCGGCATCCCCGCTCACCGCGGCAGGCTCCGCAATACGTTTTACTCATAATTCCTCCAAGGATTAATAGCAACAACCGCCGCATCCGCCGGTACTGCAATCACAGTCACCGGTCTCATGAGAGCTGCAATTCGGCTCGGTACTGGTTCCCAGCACACCGTCCAGATAACCGGCTACCGCCACTTCAATATCACCCGTAAGACCCGGTACTACTAAAATATCCGCCTGCATCAGTGCCTGCATAGCGCCCATACCGATACCACCGCAAAGAAGTACTTTTACCCCGCGCTCCGCAAGAACCCCTGCCATAGCCTCATGGCCGTTACCGTCGGTCTCAAGCACGGTCTTCGCCATTAAAATGCCGTCACTGAAGGTATATAACGTAAACTTCTCACAGTGACCGAAATGCTGGAAAATATTATTATTCTCATCCGTAGTCACCGCAAGGGTATAATTTCCCTGCTCTGCAGCACTCTTCGGTGCCGGAAGAAGCTCCTTTAATACTAAAGTCACATCCTCAAGCCAGTCACCCTGTAAGCCCTCGATATCGCCGGCATCCACTGCCTTTGCAATATTCGGGTTCAGCGGAAGTCTGCCCAGTACCGGAAGGTTAAACTTGCGTGCAGTATCTTCAATATGGCTTTCGCCGAATACATACATCTTCTCGCCACAGCATCCGCACTCCACATAGCTGTAGTTTTCTACAAGACCCAAAACCGGAATATCCATCTCTCTTGCCATGTTCACAGCCTTTGCCACTACCATGGATACCAAATCCTGCGGGCTGGTTACGATAACGATACCGTCCACCGGAAGAGACTGGAACACCGTAAGCGGAACATCTCCGGTTCCCGGAGGCATATCCACAAACATATAATCCACATCGCCCCAAACCACCTGAGACCAGAACTGCTTCACGGTACCTGCAATCACCGGACCTCTCCAAACTACCGGTACCTCTTCATTCTCTAACAAAAGGTTTACGGACATAATCGCCGTACCGTTCTTTGTGTACTCCGGTAAAATACCAAGTTCGTTGCCCTGTGCCTTCTTGTGTACACCGAACGCCATCGGAATGGACGGGCCGGTTACATCGGCATCCAGAACTGCGGTCTTATAACCCATGCGCTGCATCATAACGGCAAGATAAGACGTTACAAAGGACTTACCTACGCCACCCTTACCGCTGACAACACCGATGACCTTCTTTACATTACTGTACTGATTCATCGGCTCCGCAAACTGGGACTTGTCCGGCTTTCTGGAACTGCAGTTGGAAGAACAACTGCTGCAATCGTGGGAACAATTTAATTCCTGCTCATAAATTTCTTCGCTCATAATTCAAACCTCTCTGACATATGTTAAAAATCTAACGCTATCCACCATTATACGCCCCGTATTTTTTTTGTCAAGCGATTCCGCCCATTCTTTTGCCACGGAACTTCCCGTACGGTCAACTATGCTTCATAATCCATGCAAAGCCTTATTTCCGTAAACGGCCTCACATACGTATTCGCCACCGCTACATGATCCGGATGGGACTGATACCCCGAAAGTGCTTCCTCGCTCTCCAAATCACTGTCAAGCATTACATCCGCATTGGAGCTTGCCATCGGCTTCGTAACAATTTCAAGACGAAGAAGTCCCGGCACCTTGCCTACCAAAGCCTCCAGATTCTCCTTCATCTCACGTAAAACCTTCTCCTTTGCGTCTCCCGTAATCTCGTCCTTTAATTTCCATAAAATCAAATGTTTAACCATTGTTTCCCTCCTGAAACTGATAAAATACCGCCTCTACCTTGTCTCTCATCTGTAGGAAAACCTTCGCAATCAACGGATCAAACTGGGTACCCGCTCCCTGTTCGATAATCGCAAAGGACTCATCCAGAGACATTGCTCCGCGGTAACAGCGGTCCTGAGATACCGCATCAAACACATCCGCCACCGCAACCACACGGGCACAAAGCGGAATCTTTTCTCCGTACAAACCGTCCGGATATCCGGAACCGTCCCAACGCTCATGGTGATGACGTGCCACCTGCCATGCGATTGTAATATAGTCCGGCTCCTCCAACGATGCCAGACTGGTCTTTATCATATCCGCACCTCTTACGGTATGCGTTTTCATTACTTCGTATTCATCCGATGTCAGACGTCCCGGCTTTTGCAGCACCGTATCCGTTACCGCAATCTTACCGAAATCATGCATCGGCGCTGCTCTCAACAGAAAATCCAGATATTCGTTATCGAGATATTCCGTATAAATGCCGTTTTCCTTTAATGCATCCACAATAATCCCTACATAAGCTACCGTACGCTTTACATGTTCGCCGGTACTGCCGTCACGGCCCTCAATGACATCCGCAAAGGCGTAAATCACTTCCTCATGATACTGGATCAACTCACAGCTTGCCGCATTCTCCATCGCACAATACGCCACTAAAATGATAGAAGTAATCGCCAGAGAGGTAATCAGCGCATCCGGGAAAATCATTTGAATTACAATTGCCCCCACAAATACCGGAAAACAAACCAAAAAGTTTACCCTGGAACGCTTCGGCAGATTATCTTTATGCTTTTTCCATACATAGTAAGCCAGACACAAATAATAGATTACCATCAAATAACAGGTAATAACCGGAAGTCCCATAGAATAATTGGATATCGCCCCTTCGACATACTCAATCCTCGATATGGTAAGCATCATAAAAAGGCTCCCCGCATAATGCGGTAAAAACGCAAGCCTCTTCCATTTGTTTGTCGTAATCGGAACCTCCAGCATCGTTGCCACATACAGGAACACATCCAGCAGGCATCGGTCAATTACCCACATATAAATCAAATGCAAACTATTATTCACAAGAACCGGTACCGTATCCAAATGATTTACCGTATATACCGTCACGATATCCAGTACAAAATAAAGCAGGGAGAAAATGAGCAAACGTTCAAAACACATCATACGCTTTACATTCTTCTGCTCATGACGTTCACGGAAATATAATACAAGAACCAACAGCACGATTACCATACAACCTATTTGCAATTTGTAGTGTAACATGGCATATCACCTCCTGCTTTCATCCTCCAAAAAGCACAAAATCGATCCTTACCCTATCACTATTTTACTTTAATTATAACACAAAATCGGACCGTTTTCCACAGTTTCCGTAAGATTTCACATGTTTTCGTCAGAAAACACATTGCATCAGCAACATATAACATACCGTGCCTCCGCCGATAGACAGCAGCATATTCCGCTTCCACAGATGAAGTCCCGCAACACGCACAACCGAAATCAACTCCGGCAATCCGTGGGTACCGGCAGTCACATCTACATTTTTGAGACAATAGACCACAAGCATTCCGAAAATCGCCGCCGGTAACGCCTTTCCCAAATACCGGATATACTTCGGTGTCGGCTTATCCGCCCGGAACACCAAAAACGGCAGGAAACGGGTAAGCATGGTTGCCACCGCACAAAGACCGATCGTCAAAATTTCCTCGGTAAGCGTCACGATAACCCACCTGCTTTCTCAATAGGCTTCCGGAACACCGTAAGCAGGCATAAAATACAAGCCATGGTAGGAATCAAAAAAGAATCTGCCCCGAAAACCAGAAGACACACCGCCGATGCCAGCACTCCGATTAACGCAGTATAATGCTTCTTTTCTTTTAACCATTGCTCCAAAAAAATCACTACAAACATTGCAGTCATAACAAAGTCCAGCCCCTCCGTATTAAAGGTAAGGAAAGAGCCCAGAATCCCTCCCAGCGTAGCCCCCGCTACCCAGTAAAACTGATTCAGAAGGGTTACAAAAAAATAAAACCAGCCCGTATCCGCCCCCTCCGGTACTTCCGTGGAGCAATTGATGGAAAAGCTCTCGTCACACATACCGAAAATCAGATACGGCTTTTTCCATCCGGTCCCTTTATACTTCTCCAATAACGTAATTCCGTAAAACAGATGTCTTGCCTGAATCATAAGGGCCATAACAAAGGTCTGTAAGGGAGCAAAGCTCCCCAACAGCATCGTAACCGCCACAAATTCCAGGGAACCTCCGAAAATCACCATACTCATGCAAAGGGGATACACAAAGAAAAAACCGGATACCTTCATATAGAGCCCGTAGGACATTCCAAGAAACAAAAAGCCCGTCATAATCGGAATCGTTTTCGGAAATGCCGTCAGAAACGACCTTTTGATGACGTGCTTCCTTTTCTCACTTTCTTCTCTCTTCCCTTTCACAGACATAACGTCCTCCTTCAACCAAAGGCGCCACCGCACCCGGAAAGGCATGGTGGCAACCGTTTTGTAATTCTTATTTCTTCTGAAGCTTTGCCTTCGCTTCCTCCTGCACTTCGATTACCCGGTCACACCAGGCATCAAATTCCGGATCCTCGATCTGGAGCTCCGGATGAGCTTTTACATTCTCGATGACACGTCTTACGCCGTCTTCAAACCGCACTGTCGGCACAAAATCCGGCACCGCACGCTTTACCTTTGTATTATCAAAAACAACAGAGCAGGCCTTATCTCCCAACAGACTTCCCGTAAAGTCATAAGGTCCCGCCTCCGCCAAAAATGCGGAAGAAACATAGTACGGCCGGAACGGGACACCCAACACATCCGCAATGGTTTGATAAATCTGATTCCAGGTAAGGGTCTCGTCCGATGTAATCTGGAACACCTCGCCGATGGCATGCGGATTGCCCATAAGTCCGATAAAAGCCTTGGCAAAATCACTGTTGTGGGTCATGGTCCAAAGAGAAGTTCCGTCCCCGTGAATAATCACCGGCTTACCGGAAAGCATACGCTTCACCACCTGCCAACTTCCCTTGTCTCCGTGTACTCCCAGCGGAATGGAGCGTTCGTCGTAGGTATGACTCGGGCGGATAATCGTTACCGGGAAGCCGTTCTCACGATACATCTGCATCAAATACTCTTCGCATACAATTTTATTCCTGGAATACTCCCAATACGGATTGGCAAGGGTGGTCCCCTCCGTAATCACATGGGATTTGCACGGCTTATGATAGGCCGATGCGGAACTGATGTACATATACTGCTTCGTCTTGCCCGCAAACAGGCGGTAATCCCGTTCTACCTGTCCTTTTCCGAACCCGATAAAATCACATACCACATCAAAGGTGTAATCTTTCAAAAGCTCTGCCGCTTCCGCCTCATTATTAATATCGCCCCTAATAATGTGAATATTTTTTGGTAATGATTCATTTCTCGAACCACGATTGAATAAGTACAACTCGCAATCCGTCTCTGCCAGTTTTTTCGTAATTGCCATACTGATTGTGCCTGTTCCGCCGATAAAAAGAACCTTCATAAAATACCTCCTTATATCTGTCCGTTTGCGTAATCTGCAAACAACTCATGTTCATATTACAATAATACCCTATTTTTAACCGATTGTCGATAACTTTTTTAAGTCCCGTTGATTTTCTGTTATTTGCCCACCGAACCGCATACTGTATCCGGCTTACAGCTTCCTTACCGTCTTGCCTTCGTATACCTCACCGCCGATTACAATTTGTTCTATAATCGTTGTTTTCGGTCTTTCAATCAGGTCAATCAGCTTCTTTGCCGCTTCTTCTCCGATGGCGTCCGTATCCTGACGCAAGGTGGTCAGCTTCGGTTCGATATGCCTGCCGATACGCAGCCCGTCGTAGCCCGCCACGGAAACATCCTCCGGAATCCGAAGCCCTTTTTCCCTAATTACATTCATTCCTCCGAAGCAGGAGAAGTCATCCGGATACAAAATGCAAGTCGGCGGATTTTTAAGTTCCAGCAGCTCCTTTGTCACCGTTCCCGCCTCCTTCGTACTTCGATAAGCCGCTTCCTTTATATACTCATCCGGCACTGCAATTCCCAGTTCTTCCGCAGTTTTAAAGAAAGAAGAAAGACGATTTTTCGTAACCGCAGAATCCGCACCGTGAATATAAGCTATCTTTTTATGTCCTTGTCCGATAACATAAGTAAGCAATTCCTTCATCCCGGTTACGTTATCGGAAATTACCGCTGCTCTTCCGTAAAAGCTGTGGTCGATGGTTACCAGCGGAATATCGCTCTTTACCAGTTCTTCCACCTCCGGATTTTCAAAGTCCACACAGGCAATGACCACGCCGTCAAACCCACGGTATCTGCAACGTTCCAAATAGCTCATCCGTTTCCCGTCACCGTTTCCCGCACTGATAAAGGTAATGTCATAGCCCTTCTCCTCCGCAACCTTCTTAAAGCTGTTTAACACATTGGCAAAATAGTCATGGGTCAAACCGCTCTGAGCCTCGTCCACAAACAGTACTCCCAGATTATAGGTACGCTTCGTTTTCAATGCTCTGGCGGAAGAATTCGGGAAATACCCCAACTCCGTTGCCACCTGTTTAATCCGTACTCTGGTCTCCTCTCCGATATCGCTTTGATCATTTAATGCCTTACTTACCGTTGCGATACTTACCCCGCATAATTCGGAAATATCCTTCATCGATGCCATATTACATTCCTCGTTTCCAAATAAATATTAGTAAATTTATAATCCTACACTTTATACGCATTTACTTAAACGTTTTCGCAACTAAATCATACCCCATTTTTCCTGGTTTTGCAAGCTTGTTTTTGTTAATATTTATTATCCGATTGCCTTATTTGTCATTTTTTTGCCATATTTTTTATTTGACGGTTGCATTTTCTTTTTCCCTCGTGTATAATGCAGATAAAGGCAAGCGAAAAGTTAGGTTTTATTTGAACTTAAACGTTTAACTAAACACTACGCCTTTCAGAAAGAGAATGAAAAGAATTTTAAAGAAAAGGAGAAACTACTATGAAGTTCGGTTTTTTTGATGATGCAAACAAAGAATATGTAATCACCACTCCTAAGACTCCGCTTCCGTGGATTAACTATCTCGGCTGCAACGATTTCTTCAGCCTGATTTCCAACACCTGCGGCGGATATACCTTTTATAAGGATGCAAAGCTCCTTCGTCTGACCAGATATCGTTACAATGATATTCCGGCAGATACCAACGGTAAGTACCTCTACATAAAGGACGGCGACACCGTTTGGAATCCGGGTTGGCAGCCGACCAAGACCGAGCTTGACGCTTACGAGTGCAGACACGGTATCGGTTACAGCCGTTTCACCGGCAAAAAGAACGACGTAGAGGCTTCTGTTCTTACTTTCGTTCCGATGAATGATACCTGTGAGGTAAGCCAGCTTACCCTTACCAATACTTCCGCAACAAAGAAGGATTTGCAGCTCTTCTCTTACGTTGAGTGGTGCCTTTGGAATGCGGATGACGATATGAAGAATTTCCAAAGAAACTTAAGTACCGGTGAAGTTGAAGTGGTAGGTTCTACCATTTTCCACAAGACCGAGTACAGAGAGCGTCGTAACCACTACGCCGTTTACTCCGTAAATACTGCTGTGGATGCTTTTGATACCAGCCGTGATGCATTCCTGGGCGCATATCGTTCCGCAGCAAATCCGGAAGCTATCGAAAACGGTGCCTGCACCAATTCCATGGCAAGCGGTTGGTCTCCGATTGCTTCCCATCAGATTAATGTTTCTTTAAATCCGGGTGAGACCAAGACCTTCATCTTCGTATTGGGTTACATCGAAAATCCGCAGGATGAAAAGTGGGAGTCCCCGAATGTAATCAACAAGAAGCCGGCAAACGCAATGCTTGCCCGCTATCAGACCGATGCGGATGTTGAGAAGGCATTTGCAGAATTAAAGGCATACTGGGAGAAGTTATTGTCCAAATATACCGTTTCTTCCGAAAACGACAAGGTAAACCGTATGGTAAATATCTGGAATCAGTATCAGTGTATGGTTACCTTTAACATGTCCCGTTCCGCTTCTTATTACGAATCCGGTATCGGCCGCGGTATGGGCTTCCGTGACTCCTGTCAGGACCTCCTTGGTTTCGTACATTTGATTCCGGACCGTGCAAGAGAGCGTATCATCGATATCGCTTCCACCCAGTTCCAGGACGGTAGCGCATATCATCAGTATCAGCCGCTGACCAAGAAGGGTAACGCAGACATCGGTAGCGGTTTCAACGATGACCCGTTGTGGCTCATTGCAGGTACCTCCGCTTACGTACGCGAGACCGGCGACATTTCCATCTTAAACGAGACCGTGCCGTACGATAACGACATGTCCGTTGCAACGTCCTTAATGGAACACTTAAAGCGTTCCTTAGACTATATTATCAATCACAAGGGTCCGCACAACTTACCGTTAATCGGTCGTGCAGACTGGAACGACTGCCTTAACCTGAACTGCTTCTCCGAGCATCCGGGTGAATCCTTCCAGACCTTTGGTCCAAGTGAAGGTCCGGTAGCAGAATCCGTATTCATTGCAGGTATGTTCGTTAAGTACGGTGAAGAATATGCACAGCTTTGCGAGCTTATGGGAGATACAGAGGAAGCAGCTTACGCTAGAAAAGAAGTTGCCGAGATGTATGACACTATTCTTACGAGCGGATGGGACGGCGACTGGTTCGTTCGTGCATACGATTCTTATAGCAATAAGGTTGGTTCTAAGGAATGTGAAGAAGGCCAGATTTACATCGAGCCACAGGGCTTCTGCGTATTAGCAGGTGTTGGTGTGAAGGAAGGTCTAGCTGAGAAGGCTCTTAACTCTGTTAAGGAGCGTCTTGATACTAAGTACGGTGTTATGATTTTACAGCCTGCTTATACAAAGTATCACTTAGAGCTTGGTGAGGTTTCTTCTTATCCACCAGGATATAAGGAGAATGCAGGTATCTTCTGCCACAACAATCCTTGGGTTTCTATCGCTGAGACTGTAATCGGTCGTGGTGACAGAGCTTTTGAGATTTATCAGAAGACTTGTCCTGCTTACACAGAGGAAATCAGCGAGATTCATCGTACAGAGCCATATGTTTACTCTCAGATGATTGCTGGTAGAGATGCGAAGTTCCACGGCGAGGCTAAGAACAGCTGGTTAACGGGTACTGCTGCTTGGACTTTCGTTAACATTTCACAGTACATCCTTGGTCTTTACCCAACTCACTACGGTTTACAGGTTAATCCTTGTGTACCAAAGGGATTTGGTGACTTCAAGGTAACTCGTTCTTACCGTGGTGCTAACTATCATATCGAGGTACTTAACCCTAACAATGTTGAAAAAGGTGTTGTAT
>JAFTPY010000208.1 GCA_017463035.1 Lachnospiraceae bacterium | reverse complement strand
TATATTCTGCCGCCCGCCGACTCTTTTACGAGCTATGGGACGGTTCTCCGATACGACTTCTCGGAGTCTCCACCGGCAACGTCACTGACGACGCCTGCTTCCAGTACGACCTTTTTGACACCGACAAGCGCGAAAAGCTTTCCAAGCTTAACGCCGCCGTGGACGAAATCCGCGGAAAATTCGGAAGCTCCGCACTGAAGAGAGCCTGCTTTCTGGATAACGAGCCGGACTTGGGGAAGAAAGAGTAACTGCTGATAGCCTAATCCTGAGTTCACGCAACAGGGCTGTCACCGGGACTTGTCGCAGACAAAAGGGCGCAGAACTTTTCGATATTAATGTACAAAATAAAATAGCCGGAATTGATTTGTTCGTTTTTTGAATTTGCCCGAAGGGCCGCGTTTTTAGCTGAGTCGAAATCACCTCCTAGCGGTTCTAAGTCTCGAGGCCGCTACCGAGAGACGTTTAGAACCGGTTGGAGGAAGTTTGACGAAGCGTTGCGATGTGATAAAAACAACAAATCAATTCCGGCTATTTATAAAATTCAACACTCAATCGAAAAGTTCTACGCCCGAGAGCCTCATCCCCCGGGCGACAGCCCGTACCTTTGACCTACGCCTCCGGCTCCATGAGAGCGGTAAGGCCTGCAATGTCCTCTACCGGCAGGGAAAATACCACCGCCTTAGCATCGGTCTGCGGCCCCGCCTTCTCCATAATCGCCCGCATAATCTCCGGCCGGTCGGCCTTTCTCGTTGCAATATAAATCATTTCCTTCTCCGGACTGATAGACACACCGAAAAACTTTGCATCCTCTTCTCTTCCGGTTCCCTTGGCATGCACCACCGTGCCGCCTCTGGCACCTACCTCTCTTGCTGCATCCATTACCATATCCGAGCAGCCCTTTTCCGTAATCACCGTAATCAAAGAATACTTTGCTTCTTTCATTTTCACTTCCTCCGATTTCTGCACTTCCTGACCTTCCGTCAGATACTTCATGCTCCAGGTTCCTCCGATACTTTCCATCGGAACGGACATCGCCACACTGGTTCCCGGAAGATTAATTCCCATCCGGCTTACCAGTCCTCCGAACAACGAATCCACATTTCCTGCAGCAACCACCGTCTGAATAATAATCTTATCATTATTTTCTACACCGAGATAGTCCAGAATGCTTTTGCTGGCGGTTCCGTGCCCCAGCATCTCCGTCATATGCGTAATCCCGTTCTGTTTTAAGAAATCCACATAATCTTTTTCATAGCTGCGATTCAGAATCATTAAAACCATATTGTATTTACTCATCGTCATCCTCCAATTCAAAGATTGTGTTATCAAAAATGTCAATCTCGGTCTCAACTGCCTGTACCGGAATCTCAACTTCTGTCGTCGTCTCTACCACGGTTTCTGCCGCACGAAGCTTAAACTTATACACCAGACCGAGAATCTGGATGGTAATGAGCGGTGTCATGGCTACCATTGCTACCACACCGAAGGCACCGGAAACCACATCTCCCCCTAAACCGGTGCATACACCGATGGACATCGGAAGCAAAAATGTCGCCGTCATCGGACCGGAAGCAACGCCACCGGAGTCAAATGCAATCGCCGTAAAAATCGGCGGTACAAAAAACGATAGCACAATCGCAATCAGATATCCCGGCACCAGGAAATACATAATCGGAATATCCGCCACAATACGAAGCATGGAAAGTCCTACGGATACCGCCACGCCGATGGAAAGGCTGGTGCTTAACGCCTTTGGCGGTATGGCACCGGAGGTCATCTCGTACACCTGCTTATTGAGTACATGCACCGCCGGCTCGGCTGTAACAATAAAGTAGCCGATGAGGGCACCTAACGGCACCACAATCCAACTGTAGGAAAGACCGCCCAGCTCTCTTCCGAGATAGTTTCCCACGGTCATAAAGCCTACGTTTGCTCCGCACAGGAAAAGTACCAATCCGATAAACGTATAAATAAAACCGACACTGATACGGTAAATATTTTCCTTCTTCAGCTTTAACTTAAACATCTGGAACAATGCAAAAAACGCCATAATCGGAAGCAATGCCTTTACCACTTCCAATATGTACTCCGGAATCTCATGAGCAAACAAATGCCATAAATCCCTGGAAGTCTCCACCGTCGGAATCTCTACCGGTGTATAGCTGCCGCCCTCCACACGGAAGAACAGTCCCAAAAGCATAACCGCCAGAATCGGTCCCACGGAGCAAAGCGCAACCAAACCGAAGCTGTCGTTTTGCGCATCACTGTCGCTTCGGATGGAGGCAACACCCACACCGAGAGCCATAATAAACGGTACCGTCATAGGCCCCGTGGTCACTCCGCCGGAATCAAAGGCCACCGCCAAAAAGGACTTCGGCACAAAAATCGCCAAACCAAACACCACTGCATAAAAGAAAATCAATAAGTAATTCAGCTTCCATTTAAACAAAATACGAAGCATGGCAACCACTAAAAACAAGCCCACTCCGCCGGCTACCGAAAACACGATAACCTGATTCGGAATATTCGGCACCTGCTCCGCCAACACCTGCAAATCCGGCTCGGAAATCGTTACAATACCACCCACCAAAAAGCTGATTAATACGATAAACCAGAGCTTTCGGGACTTTGTCACCGCCGAGCCGATATGCTCCCCAACCGGGGTCATGGAAAGGTCCGCACCCAGGGTAAACATCCCCATACCGATAATTACCATCACCACACCGAACACAAAGGTCATGAGCAAATCCGTCGGTACCGGCACCACAGTAAAACAAAGAATAAAAACAATAGCCGCAATCGGCATTACCGACGCAAGCGATTCCTTTACCTTTGAAAAGAGAATTGTTCTGCTGTTTCGGAACAAATCAACACCTCCGTTCTACTTTTCCAAGATACATTGTATCATATTGCGCCGGCAATTCCAATACGGCTATCTATATAAATATTTCTTTACAGGTCCTTAACACGCTTGTTCCGTTTACTTAAACAATGCGTTTACCTTATCGTACTCTTTCTTCCATTCGCCCATCTTCTTCTCCACTTCACCAAGCCACTCAATATCCTCCAGCCCGTCCGTCTTCCACTGCGCAAACTGTTCTTTCATTTCCTCCGAAGCCGCTTCCACCAGACGTACGTCATATATTCCGCCGGTCCTCTCCTTCTTTTCCGGCATCGTAAGCGGTATCAATTCAACAATCTCCTTTGCCTTTTCCTTTAAGGCACCAAGCTCCGTATAATCACCGCACATGGAATATACCTCTTCATATAACGCTCTTAATTCCGTATAATCCACCATCCGTTCTTCCCAATAAAGCTTCCGTATCAGATCATCCGCCCATTCCAGATATTCTCCTACGGTTATGGTAGTTATGGGATGTCCGCAGATAA
Organism: Lachnospiraceae bacterium; assembly: GCA_017463035.1. Taxonomy (GTDB): domain Bacteria; phylum Bacillota; class Clostridia; order Lachnospirales; family Lachnospiraceae; genus SIG307. The sequence continues at coordinate 5,236 of JAFTPY010000208.1, read as the reverse complement.
ATACAGTCTCCGGGTCCGTCTCGTCATTCAGTTCCGATAACGGATTCAGCTCCTCTGCCAACTCCTCTGCCATCTCCGAAGTATCCTGCATTAATGCGGTCATCGCCGCCACGTAATCACTATACACCGTCTCATACCGGGCGCCGATGTCCGTCACCAGCTCCTTGTTTTGCACCTCCCCGCACAGCTTACAACGACCGACTCTTCGTCCGTTATGAACCAACGGTTCCCCCTTTGTCTCTCCGCAAACCTCACACTCCTTCGGCTTATCACAGGTGGCATCAAGGAACTTGTGTCCTGCGCGGACTCCCTCCGTCGTTCCGCAGGTTTTACAGGTCTTTGGCAGAGTACAGGTAGCTTCCTCCCAGGCATGTCCCAAGGCTTCCCCTTCCGTGGCTTCACATTCCGTACAATACTTTGCCGCCTCGCAGGTTGCCTCCTCCCATACATGTTCATGCTTACATCCGGCCAGAACAAACGCTCCGCACAATAATACCATACTTACAAATTTATGTTTTTTCATTGTTTTCTCCTCCTCGCTTAACACTATGCTCCTATACTCAGAACCATCGTTTCCACTGCCAGTCTTCCAGTTGTCGCTCCAACTGCATCCCTACCGGAGCCGCCACAAGACCCGCCAGACGTAAATATGTATGTCCAATCGGCACTCCCACAATCGTAACCGTAAACAACGACCCGATAAAGGTGAAAAAAAACACCCAAGGAACCCCGATAAACAGCAGCCAGAAAATGTTTCCGAAATAGCTGTAGTCTCCCGTAACCCCAACGACTCTTCCGTAAGGCCTTGCCGCAAAGCGCGCAATCAGGAAACAACATTTTGCCACCGGACGTCCTATAAACGTGATATAAAACAGTGCTCCCATCAGAAACCAGATTGCCGCAAAAATCCAACCGCCCAAAATTCCGAATAATATGTTCTGAAAATACCATTTATCCTGCTGTGTCATATGTATACCTCCCCTAAAATCACTCTAAAAATGAATGGTATCACAAAAGTAATTTTAATTTACCTTTATAATAACACAAAGGTAAACAGAGTGTCAATACAATTTACAATTTGTTTTTATAAAAGCTTATACTTCTTCCGAAAAAGAAAAGCCCACAAACCACTCACGGTTTGCAGGCCCGTCTTACTCTATTTCTTTTTCCCTGTCCACTCACTAAACAATGTGGAACCTAAAATCAACACCGCACCGATGATTCCGAGCACTCCCGGATTTTCTCCCAATACCGCTACGGAAAGTACCACCGCAAAGGCCGGGTCGATATAACTGTACACCGCCACCGTCTGACCGCTTAACTTATCCATACTGCCGAAATACAACCAATAAGCAATACCGGTGTGAACAATTCCCACCGCCAGGAGAAGCAATATCTGCGACAGGGTAAGCGTCGTAAACTCCTGTACTCCGCTGGTAAAAAGGGAATACGGCAGCACCACAATTGCCGCCGCCCCAAGCTGCATAATCGTCTTGTCATAGGCAGAGATATCCTTGATAAACTTATTCAACAACACCGCCGAAGCATAAAACATTGCCGCACCGAGACCGAATAAAATGCCCTTTCCGCTGCCGATATTTGCTGCTCCGCCGTCAAAAATGCCGGACACCAACAACATTCCGATAATAGCCACCGCTGCACAAACAGACTTCTTCACCGTCATCTTTTCCTTCAACAAGAACGGTGCCAACAGAATCACAATCACCGGCGCCATATAATAACATAAGGTAGCAACCGCCACCGTTGTATAACGATATGACTCAAACAATAAAATCCAATTTACACCGATAGCCGCACCGGATATCAGTAACAACAGCAGATTCTTCTTAATCGCCTTTTTATCCACATGCTTTTTTGATACCGCCACCACGCAAAACAAAAACACCGTACCGATGACGCCTCTGACACATGCCATCCATGCGGACGACAGCGGAATATACCGGCGAAACACACCGATGGAACCGAAAATCAGCATCGACAAAGATAACTTAATAATTGCACTCTTTTTGTCCTGTCCCATAACATTTCTCCTTACAAATGTCTTTCTTATCCTTTGTATCTGCGAAACCTATCATACCAACACATTAACGTTCCGCCACAAACACAGAAAGCCTGCAGGATTTCACTAAAATCCCACAGGCTGCTATTTCCTATAAACCCTCTGCGGCATTCTGCAAAAATGCCTTCAGCTTTTCACTTCTCGGATTGGTAAATACCTGCTCCGGCTCACCCAGTTCCTCGATGACACCGTCTGCCATAAACATAACCTTATCTGCCACACGACGGGCAAACTCCATCTCATGGGTTACCACAATCATGGTACGTTCGGAAGACTTCAGTCCGCGGATAACACGAAGCACCTCTCCGGTCAGGGCCGGGTCCAGTGCACTGGTCGGCTCATCAAAGCAGAGAATGTCCGGATTCAGCGCCAAGGCTCTGGCAATGGCCACGCGCTGCTGCTGTCCGCCGGAAAGCTCGCACGGATAGGCATTCTTCTTTTCCAAAAGACCTACCTGGGAAAGCAACCCTTCCGCATGAGCAGTCACCTTTGCAAGAGCTTCCTTCATTTCCTCTTTGGTAATCTTCTTTGCCTTACAAGCATCCTTAATCTGCAGTTCCTCCGCCAAGGTTACATTCCGCAACACGTTATACTGCGGAAACAGGTTAAAGGACTGAAATACCAAACCAAAATGCAAACGCTTTTCGCGAATCTCTTTTTCATTTAATTTATGTACATCCCTTGCATCAAAGATGCACTCGTCATTTACAAAAAGCTGGCCCTGATCCGGGGTTACCAAAAAATTCAGGCAACGAAGGAGCGTGGTTTTACCGCTTCCCGAGGAACCGATAATCGCCAGCACCTCGCCCTTTTCCATGGAAAAATCAATGCCCTTTAAGACCTCTTCCCCGTCAAAGCTTTTTCGAATGTTTTTAACTTCCAATACCGCCATATGCTATCCTTTATAATAATCCATCTTCTTTTCAATCCAGTTAAACAGTAACGTAAGCGCACCGGATACTAACAGATAGAACGCACCAATGTAGAAAATCGGCCAGATAATACCCTTCAGTCCTACAATATCCTGAGCCGCTTTTACCAGCTCTACTACGGAAATTACACGGGCAAGAGAGGTATCTTTCACCAACGTAATAATCTCATTTCCCATAGCCGGCAGAATCCGCTTGATTACCTGAAACAGCACCACCTTAAAGAAAATCTGGCGCTTCGTCATGCCCAGCACCTGTCCTGCTTCATACTGTCCCGCAGGAATGCTTTCGATTCCGCCACGGTAAATTTCCGAAAAATACGCCGCATAATTGATAATAAAGGCAATGAGCACCGCCGTCATACGCGGCAGTGCCTTTGCCCCAAAAATCAATCCCGGACCGTAAAACACAAGAATAATCTGCAACATCAGCGGCGTTCCGCGGATAATCCAGACAAAGGTCCGGGTCAGCCAGCGAAGCGGCTTAATCTTGGACATTGACCCAAAGGTAATTACAAGACCAAGCGGCAGGGAACCAAGCAATACCACAAAGAAAATCAGCATGGTTACCTTAAATCCGTCCAGAAGCTGCATGGTAACGTCAATAAATGACATAACGTCCTTCTCCTTTTGGTATGTATCTTACTTAAGTATCAAAGACTCCGTTAAACCGTACTTCTCAGCAAGTGCTGCCATAGCACCATCTGCCACGAGCTCATCAATTGCCTTATTTATAGCTGCTACCAGTTCCGTATCATTCATGCGGAAACCGATTGCATATTCTTCCGGAGCAAATTCAATGCCGTCCACAATCATCAGGTCGCTGAAATCAGAGTCGTTGTTTACTACTGCGTTTGCCATAATATAATCCAGCACCGCAATATCGGAAGTTCCTGCCTTTACCTCTAAAAGAGCATCCTTCTGTGCAGCTGCTGCTACAAACTTATTCTGAGACAAAACCGCATCATTCTGAATTACTTCCTGACCTGCGGAACCGTTCTCCGCAATCATGTTTGCGCCGGCCATACTTGCAACATCCACATACTTCTCTGCATCTGCCTTACGGATAATCGTCACCTGACGATTTCTTACGTAGGAGGTAGAAAACGCCATAGCAGCTCTACGCTCGTCATTTACGGTAAAACCGTTCCAAATACAGTCGATTGCCTTAGAATTTAACTCGTTCTCCTTCTGCTCCCAGTCAATGACCTGGAACTTCGGCTCCACTCCCAGCTTCTCACAAACAGCGGTAGCAAACTCGGTCTCAAACCCAATTAATGTACCGTCTTCATCATAGTAGTTCATCGGCTCGAACAGGGTAATACCCATTACCATCTCGCCGTTATCCTTGATGTACGCAAGGTCTTCCTTTGCACCGCCGCATCCTGCGAATACGGACAAGCACAAAACTGCGGTCAATAAAGCTGCTAATCTCTTTTTCATAGTAAATCTCCTTTTCTTTGGGCTTCTAATGCTTTATCATAGTAGCATGAAAGACAGGCTTTGTCAAGATAAGTAGCAGCATACAACGCATCAAACAATCCGTCCATCCTCTAATCAGATGATACGTTCTGTACGCTTTGTAATCTTCTCATCATGGGTCACCAGAATCACCGTTTTTCCCGGTGGAGGAATACTCAAGAATCATTATTGAAGAATACTGTATAAATCATTCGAGAACAAAGAAAGCAGAGTTTTTATGGGAGATGGTTCATCTGTTTTATGACGTTGCATGCGAGCCAGAGCTTTTGCAGTTGATGCATCGTCAAAGGCATTCTGTCAATTAAATCGCAAAATTTCTTGAAGTTAACATATAAGTTTTTCATTGGATGTGTGCTAATTGGTATGGGAACCTTGGTTATAGTTTTAAAAAGAAGACACAAAAAATTCACAGAATAAATTAGCACTCTCTATTGACGAGTGCTAATAATTGTGCTATAACATAATTAGAAACAGGAGAAAGAAAGAACCACGAGTTCATGATTCTTCCTAAACATCCCCAGTTTCAAAAAATAATTTTGAAAAAGGAGCGATGATTATGTTAACACCTAGTATTTTTGGAGAAAACTTATTTGACGAGTTCTTTGATGATTTCTTTGATTTTCCGGTATTTGATGATCGAGAAATGAAGAAGGCACAGAAAAAACTGTATGGTCGTCATGCTGCAAACATGATGAAAACAGATGTGAAAGAACAGGATGATCATTATGAAGTGGATATCGATCTTC
>JAFTPY010000207.1 GCA_017463035.1 Lachnospiraceae bacterium | reverse complement strand
TCCATCTTCTTATAGTAAATAAAGCACAACGCGATTCCGAACACCGTGGCCGCCGGTGCGGCAAGACCGATACCGGTCAGGGATGCATCCGGCTGAATGCTCATGATGTAGGACATCGGTAAACGAATCAGGAAGGACTGGGCCAGGCCCTGTGCCATAACAAACAGGGTGCGGGAGTGACCGTTAAAGTATCCCATAAAGCTGAATAAAACACAAGTGACCACAGCCTCCGGAGCAAAGCCCCGCATGAATTCAAAGGCACGGGCAATGGCTGCTTCGTCCTTGGAGAATACGGATGCCAGCATATCCCCTTTGAAAAAGGCCAGAAGGCCGATAACCACACCGATACCGCAGCCTACGGCCATACCGTAAAGCATTCCCTTTTTTGCACGGTCTTCCTTGCCTGCGCCTACGTTCTGGGCTACAAAGGATGCCATACACTGGAAGATGGCACTGGGAATCAGCATGACGAAGGATTGGATTTTCTGGGCGATACCGTAGCCGTTGGAGGCGTCCAGCCCCAGGTTATTGATAAAGGCACAAAGTGCCAGAAAGGTCAGGTTGGTCAAAAACTCCTGCAGGGCAATCGGGGTACCGATTTTTAAAAAGTCGCCGATTTCTTTACCAAAGCGAATGTCTTTCTTCTTTAAGGTAAACGGCAAGGTCTGCTTCCGTATAATAAGAAGAGACAAAACGACGCTGACTGCCTGGGCAAGGACGGTTGCGATGGCGGCACCGGCCACATCCATTTTGAATACCGCAACCAGCAGAAGGTCGCCGAATATGTTTACGACACAGGCAATGCCCACAAACAATAACGGAAGCTTGGAATTTCCCATACCGCGGAAAATACAACTAATCAGATTATACAGCATAACGAAAATAAAACCGCCGCCGCAGATACGGATGTACTGTACCGTTAAATCAATTGCTTCTTCCGGCGCTTTCATAAGGCGGGCCGCCGGTTCTGCAAATACAACCAGTATCACGGTAAACAAAACCGCAAAGGTCAGGAAGAAAGCAATGGAACGACCGAGAAGAGGTCCGATTTTGTGATTGTTCTTTTCGCCTAAGTATCTTCCTATTAATATGGTAACACCGGACGCCAGTGCGCACAGTACAAAGGTCAGCAGGTTCATAATGTTACTGCCGGTGGAAACGGCAGATGGTGCGGCAGCGGTACCGAACCGCCCCACGATTAGCATGTCTACGGCACCGTACATGGCTTGTAATATTAATGCTCCCAGAATCGGGAACATAAAATGAATCATCTTCTTAAAAATACTGCCTTGGGTAAAATCTTGTTTGTCGTCCATAAAAGTACTCCTGTTTCTTCTATATAATATGTAATGTAGTAAGTTGTCGAAATGAACCAAGAGAAGTTATAACATAAACGGCGCGGGATGTCAATGCAGGCAGCCCGCGAACGGGCAGGCGGTAAGCGGTGCCAAAGGAGGGAATGTGTAGTCGGAAGCGGAAAGTGGGTATTGCAAAGCGCGGAAACAGTATAGTAAAATAAAAGCAGAAACAAGGAAAGCGTATAGAAGGGAAGGAGTACGATAGTATGATTGAGAAAAGAAAAACACAGGCGATAATCACCTTTTTTCTGCTGGCGGCATCCGTGATATGGATGGTGGCATCCCGGGGGAAGGTGGAGGAGATGCCGCTGGAGTACGAAGAAGTGCAGGTAACGGTGATCAGTGCCGAAACTCATCGTAGGAAAATGGGAAGCAGCCGGAGCTACAGCTACGATGTTGTGGTGGAATACGAAGGTACACAATACGACCTGATTAATGTGAAAAGCGGAGAGATGGCACGCTACGAGGCGCTGGCGAATTTGTCGGGAGCGGTTCGGGCGAATAATCCTTACTTTGACAACACGGTGTACCTAAGCAACGGTAAGATGTACTCCAATATCGACGGCATCAAAACCGACGGGAAAGAATTTACATGGTATATGATTGGTCTTGGGGGAGCGGCGTTGTTCGGTATTCTGCATCTGATGTGTGTGGCGGATTTGGTTGACAGGAAAAAGAAGCAGAAGCAAGACAAGACGAGAGAATAACGAAAGGGGAATCGTGTATGTACAATAATAAGAAGAGAACAAAAATAGTTGCGTTGTTGGGAGCGGCGTTGGTATTGGGCGTTTGCGGATGTAATGCCAAGACACCGGTGCAGGAGGAACAGAAGCAGGAGAACATAGCCGGGAGTGTAACGGAAGCGGTGAAGAAGGAGCCGGAAGAGATAACGAAAGCTGTCATAAAAGAAGAGGAAGGGACTGCCGGAGAAACAGAATCTACAGAGGCTGTGGAACCGCAACCGGGAGAAAACGCAGCACCGGAACCGACGGATACGGAGGAATCGGAAGTTACGGATGTACGAAAAGAGATGGAACCGGAGGAGCTGGTTCTTCATGTACTCACGAATGCTGAGGGAGTGCATTTTACAGACGGCGGTGCGGGGTAACGGAGCTTGTGGGATATGCGGAAGAAAAGGATGTTGCATACTTTATAATAAAGAAGCAGAATGATTTTTGCCGTACGCAGGAAGAAGTTTATGTCGGGGTTTTGGATTCGGACACAGGTGAGTTGTTACAGCATCAGTGCTATGGGAATACAGCATCGGATGCTGTGATGATAGAAAAGGAAACGGGTCTCTACATATTATATGCTACCGAATGCCGCGACTTTGGATTGCACAGCGGATACGGCGGAGCCTTACTTGCGAAAGACGGCATGCTGACACAGGTCTGGCCGTTGACACCGGAGGGTACATACGATGACGACTATTGGAATCAGCATACCGCCGGATTAAACGGAGAAACTCTGGAGAGATATAAAGTAATCGTCACGGAAGTAAGTCCCGGCGATACAGCCATACGAACAGAAGTAGAATTAGAACGAACCATAACCCTGGATGAAATCTTAGCGGGCGCAGTGTAAACTGCGCCTAATTATTTTTCTGTTGTGATAATGGAAAGCAAAAGAAGTAAAAACTAAAACATTTTCAGGCACAGGTTTTGGCGGCAATGAAGATTCGTGGGATTAAGAAAAAGTTCTCCGGGGGAATTCGGATTATCATTTAGCGCAGGATGGTAGATTTTCTTATTGCTTCATATATAATACAGCAACGTCCGGACACGGATGTCCGGGCGAGC
>JAFTPY010000206.1 GCA_017463035.1 Lachnospiraceae bacterium | reverse complement strand
GAGGGTTGTGTACAGTTTTCCGGAGGCGAGACCCAGAAACTATTGGTGGCGAGAGCTATGTACCGGAACGGACCGGTTCTTATTTTGGATGAGCCGACGTCGGCATTGGACCCCATTGCGGAAAGTAAGCTATATGAAGAGTATAATAACCTGACAAGAGAGAAGACGGCAGTCTTTATTTCCCATCGTCTGGCCAGTACGAAGTTTTGTGACAGAATATTGTTGTTGGAGAACGGAAGAATTGCGGAAGAGGGAAGTCATGATGTGCTGATGGCGCAAAACGGGCTTTACAGAGAATTGTTTGAGATACAGAGTCATTATTACAAGGAAGGGGAGGTGGCGGAAAATGAAGCATAAGTCTACAAAAAGGACTACGGTTTCCAAAGTAATCCGATTGGTGAAACGGTTGGATTCGTCATACCTTCCGCTTATGATTGTAACCCAGTGTATGGCAGCGGTACAGCCTTATATTTTGCTGTGGGCCGGTAGCCGGATATTGGATTTCATATTGGAAAAGCGTTCTATGGAAGAAACGATGGAGCTGGTATTATGGACAGTGCTGGGAACCATGGTGTTGGGAATGCTGCGCTGGATACTGGAAGGTGTGCTTTCGGTAAAACGTCATATGCTTCGGGAAAAAGTGACGGTTGCCATATCCGAGAAATCATTACAGCTTGATTATGAGGTTTTGGAGAAGCAAGAGACGCTGGAGATGATTCACAGAGCAAAGGAAGGTATGAACAGTAACGGAAATATAGCGTCCTTTTGCGACCTGTTAGGTTCTGTTGCAGCGCGCTTGGCAGGGATTGTATATTCCTTGATTTTATTTGTCGGAGCATGCATTCCTGTAAAAGGAGTAAATATCAAAAATAGCGACAGACTGACTGCTATACTGAATGCATGGTGGAGTCCGTTTCTTTTGTTGGTGGTATGCATTCTGATGTTATTCTGGGCGTTGGTGATTCAAAAGGGTGACGGCATACGTACGCAGAAGAACTTCGACCGGAATGTAAAATACAATCTCAGAATCGGGTATTTTTTCGGATTCCTTACCAGATACAAGGAAGGTAAGGATATAAGACTGTATCAGATGCAGGATATGATTACGGAGGGACTCAGAGAGTGCAATGAGAACAACGAAAAGAACTCTCATATTATGATGCGGGAAGCAAATCGCAGTAATGCATGCAGACGGATATTGAATTTGGTGTTGCAGGCGGCAAGCTATTTGTATGTGGGTTTAAAGGCAATGGTAGGATTAATCAGCGTCGGCGGTGTGTTACAGTATGTGGGCGCTTTCAGGAACTTTTATAACGGAATTGCGGGAATTTTGGGTGTATATGTAGATGTGGATGTGCAAAGTAAGTATCTTTCTCTGTTTGAGGATTTCATGGAGATTGAGAACAAAAAGTACGAAGGAACTCTCCCGGTGGAAAAACGTGATGACAACAAGTATGAGATCGAGTTCCGGGATGTGTCATTCAAATATCCCAACAGTCCGGACTATGTATTGTCCCATGTGAATGCCAAACTTCGCATCGGAGAAAAGACCGCCATGGTAGGCCCTAACGGTGCGGGAAAGACCACCTTTATCAAGCTTCTTTGCCGCTTGTATGACCCGACGGAGGGGGAGATACTGTTAAACGGTATCAATATTAAGTTGTATGATTACAGGGAGTACATGAGCCTGTTTTCTGTGGTGTTTCAGGACTTCCAGATGTTTGCTTTTTCGGTGGCGGAGAATGTGGCAACCTCCATGGAGTATGATGAGCGGAAGATTATCGACTGCATCGGGGCAGCGGGACTGGCCGGGAGGCTTGCGGAACTGCCGGAGGGTATTCGTACGAATCTTTACCAGCTACAGGAAGGCGGTGTGGAGGTGTCCGGCGGCGAAGCGCAGAAGCTGGCCATAGCAAGAGCACTCTATAAAGATGCACCGTTTGTGGTACTGGATGAGCCTACGTCTGCGTTGGACCCGGTGGCAGAGTATGATATTTACAAGCGGTTTGATGATTTGGTGCAGGACAAAACGGCGGTGTATATATCCCACCGAATGTCAAGTTGTCGGTTCTGTAACAACATCTTCGTGTTTGAGGACGGAAGGATTGTGCAGAAGGGAAGTCATGACAGTTTGATGCTTGATGAGGACGGTTTATACAGTAAGCTTTGGAATGCACAGGCACAGTACTATCAGTAGGGGGATTCCGGTGCGTTTTACGGGAGGTTCTGATTCAAGAGTCCACCCGACAAAAAGAAGAGTTTTCTCTCGTGTTACGGATATAAGTCTTTCTAATTGCTTAGGAGATGTGTGAGCAAAAAAAGACGCAAACGACTCGACGCGACCTCCATGTCGCGTGTCGTCTTGTTTGAACGTCCTGTTCAAACATTGCTGACAGATAATCGAAGCAATAAGAAAGTCTAATATCCTGCACAAAGTTCGAAAACTCTTCTTTTTGTCGGGGGGACTCTTGTTTGCAGAATGCAAACGAAACGAACAAAGAGCAAGGCGTGTCATTTACGGGAATAAGTCGTAGATGATACGCATTTTTTTTGCTTTTTAAAAGAAGCGCGAAATATTTATATAAAACACTATTGACAAACTGTTCATAACAGTATATACTGTTCATATCGGATATGAACAGTTGAGAACAGGAGGTATCTTATGAAGATTCTGCAAAACTCAGAGATTCCGAGTTATAAACAGATAGCGATGCAGCTAAAGGAAGAGATTCTAAACGGAAAGCTTACCGCAGGAGAGTATCTCCCCAGCATCAGAGGGTTGGCGAAGGATTTGAAAATCAGTGTGATTACCACTATGAAGGCATATGAAGAGCTTTGTGCGGAGGGGCTTGTGACTTCGGTACAGGGAAAGGGCTTTGTGGTAAATCCCCAGGATACCGCCATGATACGGGAACAGAGACTCAGAGAGGTGGAGGACCATCTTTTGGAGGCTCTGGAGGCTGCCAAGACAATCGGAATGACCGTGGATGAAGTAAAAGATTTGATTACCGTGCTTGATAATGCGGAGTAAGGAGAGAACGATGGATAGTGTGATTGTAGCAAAGGGATTGGTAAAAAAGTATAAGAAGTTTACGTTGGGACCGGTGGATTTGGAAATCCCGAAGGGCTTTTCCACTGCGTTAATCGGTGCCAACGGTGCCGGTAAGACAACGCTTTTGGATACGATTTGCGGAATTGTGGCACCGAGTAAGGGGGAGGTTACTTATTTCGGTGAGATTACGGATATCGAAGAGGGAGAAACAAAGGAGCGTATCGGGTATCAGGCGGCACAGGGCATGTACCCGATGAGCTGGACGCCGTATGATGTGGCGATGGCCAATAAGCTTGGTTTTACGGGATTTCACGAGGAACGTTACTGGGAGCTTTGTAAGAAGTACGGTGTAGCAAGCGAAGGAGAGAAGAAGCAGACCCTTATGAAGATGTCCGACGGTAACCGTATCCGTCTTTGTCTGGCGGCGGTATTTGCCAGAGATACGGAACTGCTGGTACTGGATGAACCGGGTTCCAATCTGGATCCGCTGATGCGCGACCGTCTGTGCGGGCAGTTCAGAGAATACTTAGAAGAGGGCGACGGAGAAAAGACAATTTTGTTCTCCACCCACAACATTGCGGATATGGAAAATGTGACGGACTATGCGATTTTGATGTACGACGGTGCTGTGATTGAGTCCGGATTTGTCAATGAGCTGTGTGAGCGTTATGTTCTGGTATCGGGAGAACGGGCTACCTTTGATAAAATCAAGAGAAGCCTTCTGGTAGAGGACCGGAATATGAGTACTTGCTTCGGTTTTGCAAAGGCAGAGGAGAAGGAGAAGCTGGAGGCGGCGGGAACAGTGGTTGAGACACCGAATTTACAGCAGCTTTGTATTTTTCTGCTTCGGTATGCGGAGCAGCAGAATTCCTAGGAGGGAAACAAATGAGGGAGTTATGTTGGAGCTTGTGGAAACAACGCTGGGCGTTTTTTGCATATGTAGTGATGGTAGCAGTCGGTGCAGGAATGATTTATCAGGTGATGGATGGGTACAGTCTGTTTGAGATGGGGTATCGTACGGCGTTTGTCCTGTTGCAGCTTATCTTTATGCTTTTACAAAGAGAGCGCTTTCGGATCATACTGCGCAAAGAGAGTGCCCATAGGTTTTACCGCAGTATGCCGAATGCAAGGAAAAAGGAACAGAAACGTTTTGTATGGCTTGATGTATACTGTGCGGCAATGCTTGCGGTGTTGCTGACAGCAGGTATCATTTTCAAAAACGAGTTCGTCGATGGATCGGTACCGTTTGCGATGGTGGTGTATTTTCTCGTCTATGTACCGACCTCCAGAATCATTGCCTGTGTGCCATATGTCTGGTGGATGACGGAGCTTGTGTTTGCGGCGGTATTTCTGTTTGTGCCGGCATTTGATATCTCGCCGATGCTTTGTGTGGGAACGGCGGTTGCAGTCGGTGTGATAAATGTTTTATTGTATCGGTTTGTCCGGAAATTGTGGGATACGGAGGATTAGGAGGCAACTATGACGAGTGAATTTAAACGTACCATGAAATTAATGTGGGGACATAGCGGAAAGATGCGGCTTGCGTGTGGATGTTCGCTTCTTTTTATCGGATTGTTTTGTGTACTTTCCTATGTAGGAGAATGGCTTTTTTTGGGAGACCTGAATCTTAAGCATCGTCCGGACCGGGTTATGAACGGATATGACTACGGAATTGCTTCCTGTACGATGTTTTTGCTGGCATCTCTCAACGGGAATGCTAAAATGGTTCTCGGGAACATGGGGAAATGGTTATTCGGATCAAAGCTGGGCAAAAGTGTGATGGTAAAGGGGTTAATTGTAAATCGCCTGATAATATTCGGTGTGATGTTTCTTCCGTGTCTGATTTCCAGAATTGTGCTTGTTTGCCTCGGATATACGGAGTTTGCAAGAATCGGATTGCTTTTGGTGGTTTGGGGAGCGGGATATTTCCTTTCCTGTATCGGTTGTGTATCGGCTGTGGCCTTTGTTTTAATTGCCGTACTCTATTTTGTGTCAATTGCATGGGATAAAATATGGATATTTGCTGAGTGGATTGAGGTGTCGGGTCCGGTTGCTGGCGTTATTTTTGTAGCGTGTCTCGTGATAGGTACCCTAATTGAGATGAAGGCACTGGAGGCGGCGTACCGAAGAAGAGAGTGCAGAACTCAACCGCTTCTGCAAGCGGAGGAGAACAGACGATGAGTGAATATAAACGTGCCATGAAGCTTATGTGGGCGAATAAACGAATGAGGAAAGCCTTCGGTTGTGATTTCGGACTGAAGGGGAACGGGGGATGTTATCTTGCCTTACTTGTGTTTGCGGCGTTTCAGTTGTTTGAAATGGTAAGCGGAATTGAATTAAAGTTCTTTGATGAGAGATTTCAGATGGCGGGAGCCTTTGGAGCACTTGTGCTGATTGAGTCTTTGATGACCCAGAGCGTTTACGGCTGGTACGGAAATGTGGGACGGGGCTTTGGGGGCTTTCCTATGGCGAAGTGTATTATGACAAAGGGCTTTCTGACCAATCTGTTGCTGTATTTGGGAGTGGGTCATTTGTTACTGCTTGGAATGCGCGGTGTATGCGTGGCAGCGGGAGCGGTGGAGGATCATTGCTTTGATGATATTCTGTTTTTGACCGGACTGGTTGTGTTTTTGCATGCATTGATACATATTTGGTTTTCGAAGGCAAAGCCCCTCTATGCGTCCGGTACGGAAGGAACGGCGACAACGGTGGAAGGTGTTATTGTTCCGATGAATTTGTTCGGTAAAATTAATTTGTCTTTGGGGTGGGCGATTTTATGGCATTTGGTGCTTGTTATTGTGGGAAGTTTCGTGTATTATAGATTCATGTCGGTCCGTTACCGTGCAAGAAGTACGGTGGCTTCTACGGAGTGGGATGCCACGAAACAGTAGCGAGGTGGCAGATATAATAGACCAAGGAGAAACAAACGACTATGATACCTGCAATTGTGTTATTTGCGTTGACCTATGTACTGATGTTAGTTTTTTCAAAGTTCCGCCCGTACATTGCCCTGGCTTCGGCCTTGATTTTTGTGGTAAGCGGGATGCTTCCGGTGAAGGAAATTATTCCATCCCTGGACTTTAACGTACTTTTGATGATTGCCGGTACTATGGGGTTGGTGGCATTGTTTATCGAGAGTAAGATGCCGGCGCTTTTGGCGGATATTATTATGGAGAAGGTGCCGAATGTTTGCGTGGCGGTAGTAGCATTGTCATTGTTTGCAGGTTTGATTTCTGCGTTCGTGGATAATGTGGCAACAGTGCTTATGGTGGCACCGGTGGCACTGGAAATTTGTAAGAAGTTAAAGTTAAACCCGGTCCCTTTTATTATCAGTATTGCGGTATCCTCCAATTTGCAGGGGGCAGCGACCTTGGTGGGCGATACCACGGCGATTCTGCTGGGGTCTGCGTTAGATATGAGTTTCCTTGATTTTTTCTGGTACAAGGGAAAGCCGTGTATGTTTTTCTTTGTAGAGTTGGGAGCGATACTTTCCGCAATTATTATTGCGGTGTTGTTCCGTAAGGAAAAGCAGTTGAAGTTAGATCAAAAGGCAAGCGGAGCAACCAGAACCGTGGTAACGGACTATGCGCCTACGGTGCTTTTGGTAGGAGCGATTTTATTGCTTATT